>JAYKIP010000282.1:0-10664 GCA_035286205.1 Merismopediaceae cyanobacterium | reverse complement strand
CTCCCAGTGGGGGCTTTTTTCTTGCCCAGGGGTTGGATCTGGGTTACGCTCAAAACAATTTTGCTTTCCCGTCCGTTCCCTAGAGACCATGGCTGTCAAATACCTCCGACCCCTTGTGAAAACTCGCCTACAATTACGCGCCTGGGGATCGCTCCTCGAATTTTTATTGATGACCAGCGCGATCGCCCTATCGGCGGGCATTGGCTTTGGAGCGGCCCTGCGTTTTGGTCAATCTACCCCTCTGCCGGTGACAGGGACAGACTCCCCCCAGGAATCGGAACAAACCTTTCCCCCTTTACCCGATTGGCCGACCGTTCAACCTAAACTGAATGAATCTCCCGGCGATCGCTGAAGCAACCTAACCCCAGATCCCCCCTAATCCGTAACGTCCTGGCGAATTTTCGTTATAATTCGTTACAAAATTGCTTAACAAAAAATCCCCCTATGCAAAACTCCGTTCTCCAAGCCTTCTTTTTGGGTAGAGCCATTGCCGAAGTCTTAACCGAAAAATTAGAAGACAGCGTTACCAACGCCCTCAGCGAATGGGGGAAATTTGAAGCCGAACAACGGGAAAACCTCCGGCAATTTGTGGAAGAAGTGCAGGCCAGAGCCTCCCAGGATGTCGAACAGGGCCATGATCTGATTGCCACCCTTGACGGCCCCATGACCAGCGATGATCTGCAAGAAACCCTCGACAAATTACGCGCCGAAATTGCCAGTCTCAAAGTCGAACTCAAAAATTATTGAGATACGGCCCCTAGGTTAACCAGTCTGGCTTCTTCAATGCCGGTACACGCCCTAACCCCGGCGATCGCGGCCCCTTTCTTAATCTCTATTTCCGGGTTTAACCCCACTGCCCCATTCCCCCCATCCCAAAATCCGTGTCTGCCCTATCTCGTCCCCTAGAGCCATCCCTACCGCCCTACCAACTGTCTTCTGGCTCCTCCCCACGAGTCTCGAACCTAGAAGCGGAAAAAAAATATCGCTGGAACCAGGAAAACTACTCCATTACCCGTCGTCGTCTTGACATTTGGCGATTTGTTTTGACCTTACTCTTTCAGTTCTGGCTCAACGGTAAACAATGGAGTTATCAAGGGGGATACAGCGAAGAAAAATTAGCCCGTCGTCGTCAAAAACAAGCTGTTTGGATTCGGGAAAGTTTACTTAACCTTGGCCCCACTTTTATTAAATGCGGTCAACTTTTTTCCACCCGTTCCGATTTATTTCCTTCGGAATACGTTGAAGAACTCTCCAAACTCCAGGATGAAGTTCCCGCCTTTAGTTACGAACAGGCCGCCCGCTTAATTGAGAAAGAATTAGGCAAACCCCTCCCCAAACTCTTTCACACCTTTGATCCGATTCCCTTAGCCGCCGCCAGTTTAGGACAAGTCCATAAAGCTCAATTACACACCGGCGAAGAAGTCGTTGTCAAAATTCAACGCCCCGGTTTAAAGCAATTATTTACCATTGACTTAGCCATCCTCAAAAAAATTGCCCAGTATTTTCAAAATCATCCAAAATGGGGCAAAGGTCGGGATTGGCTCGGCATTTATGAAGAATGTTGTAAAATTCTTTGGCAAGAAACCGATTACCTGCGGGAAGGGCGCAATGCCGATACCTTCCGGCGGAATTTTAAGAATGAAAATTGGGTGAAAGTCCCTAGGGTCTATTGGCGTTATACCGGCAGTCGGGTGTTAACCCTAGAATATTTACCCGGCATTAAAATTAGTCACTACGAAGCCCTAGAAGCCGCCGGTCTTAGTCGTCAGGAATTATCCCAATTAGGAGCTAGAGCCTATCTCCACCAAATTTTAAACCATGGCTTTTTCCATGCCGATCCCCATCCCGGTAACCTAGCGGTCAGTCCCGACCAGGGCGCGTTAATTTTCTATGACTTTGGCATGATGGGCGAAATTACCCCGGCAACCAAAGCCAAATTAATGGATACTCTCTTTGGGGTCGCGGAGAAAAACGCCGATCGCATCGTGAACTCCCTGGTGGAACTGGGAGCCTTAACACGGGTAGAGGACATGGGGCCGATTCGTCGCTCCATCCAATTTCTGTTAGATAACTTTATGGATAAACCCTTCGAGGAACAATCCATTACCCAAATTAGCGATGACTTGTACGAAATTGCCTACGGTCAACCCTTCCGCTTTCCGGCCACCTTTACCTTTGTCATGCGGGCCTTTTCTACCCTCGAAGGAGTCGGTAAGGGCCTTGATCCCAACTTTAATTTTATGACCGTCGCCCAACCCTTTGCCCTACAAATTATGAACAATGCTAACGGTTCCCTCTCCAATACCTTTATGGATGAACTGGGACGACAGGCCGCCCAAATGGGTAACACTGCCTTTAATTTACCCCGTCGCCTAGAGGATACCCTCGACAAATTAGACCGGGGGGATGTCCGTCTGCGTGTCCGTTCCAACGAAAGCGATCGCCTACTACGCCGCTTAGGAACCCTGCAACTGGCCACGAATTACAGCATCCTGTTAGCCGCCCTGATCGTGTCCGCAACGCTACTATTTGTAAACCAATATGTTCCGATCGCAGTGGTTGTGTTATTAATAGCAATAGCACCCGCCTGGTCACTGTGGCAATTAATCCGACAACTCAAACGCCAGGAGCGGATGTTTTAAGTTTCCCCGTTAACCCCATTAAAAGTCTTCTGAATCCGTGTTAGAAACCAACGTAACTACTGCTAATCGCCGCTTTATCGGCCAATCTGATGTCGGTCTTCTGCGTTCCGTCAATCAGGATAGTTATTATGTCGATGAAGAGGCAGGACGTTTTTTCATTGTGGCCGATGGTATGGGTGGCCACGCGGGGGGACAAGAAGCCAGTCAAATTGCAGTTGAACGGATTAGTGCCTATCTCCTGGAACATTGGGAAACTGATCTGCCCACCCCGGAACTGCTCCAGCAGGCGATCCTCACGGCCAACCAGAGCATTTTGGATGATCAAGATAGCCATCCCGAACGGGGCGACATGGGAACAACAGTGGTTTTGATTGCCTTTCGTCATGATGGGAACTGGCGGGCCCATATTGGGGATTCACGGCTGTACTGTTTTCGCCAAGGGCAACTGTTACAGGTTACGGAGGATCATACCTGGGTCGCTAGAGCCTTAAAAATGGGGGATTTAGAACCCGATCAAATTAAAACCCATCCCTGGCGGCACGTACTGTTTCAATGCTTAGGTCGTCAAGATTTAGCGGAAGCTGAAGTGGGAACCCTGGATGTAAAAACCGGGGATGTCTTTCTGCTCTGTAGTGATGGACTCACCGAGGAAGTGGAGGAAGTAACGATCTCGGAAATCTTGAAGGTCACCTCAGAACCCGAACGAATTGCCGAGGCTTTAATCGAAGCGGCGAAGACGGGGGGCGGTTCCGACAATATTACGGTGATTCTAGTTTGCCAAGATTAAGCCTATCTTCTGCCTCTTGGATTACCGCTAAAGCTAATTGATGGAAATAGGGATTGGCGGTGGCTAACACTTCAGAAGAAGCAGGGGTTAAGGGCTGACCTTGCCAATCGGTAATTATCCCCCCGGCCCCTTCCACAATGGGAATTAAGGCACAAAAATCATAGTATTTCATATCACTTTCTAAAATGATGAGGGGCATGGCTGTCCAACCGGCGGCTAGGGCCAGATAGTTATAGCAATCTCCCCCAAAGGCCGTTCGTTGACAATGGCGTTGGAATTGCGCGGCGATCGCCTTTTGTCGGTCGGTAATAAACATGAGGGGAGTGGTGGAAACCAGACAGGCTTCGGTTAGTGAGCCGGTGGTTTCCCTGGCGTAGGGACTCTGTAACCCCTCACCATTCAAGAGACTATTTTGGCCTTTTACCCCCTGCCAACGCTCTCGCAAAATGGGTTGATCGGCAATTCCCCAGAGCGGTATCTGATCCGGGGAGACTAACCCCAGCAATGTGCCAAAAATCGGTAATCCTTTGACAAAACTGGACGTGCCGTCAATCGGATCAATGACCCAGGTATAACCCGACTGGGATGGATAATTGTCTCCCTCTTCTCGCCATATCCCATCTTCCGGAAAGACCTGACGCAGGCGATCCACCATGGCCTGTTCTGCCCTTTGATCCGCAATGGTGACAATACTGGAAACTTCCGTCGTTTTGGTTTCACTGCTCAGGTGCGATCGCCGGAAATAGGCACGAATAATCTCCCCGGATAAAGCGACCAATTCCTGCCCCAGGGCTAATCGCTGTGGTACGGCCCCGTCCATGGCTAAACCGTCTTAAACATTTTGCTGTCTGCGTCGTAACACCAGGCCAGTCCATCCGGGTCTTTCGTTTGGCTCCATTCCGTAAAATCGGGTTCAGTTTTGCGCCGGGCGATCGTACTGGAGGTGGTATCTAATCGTTTGGCTAGATCTGCTTGAATTAAGAGCAAAGCAGAGGCTTGAGGGGTTTCTGCGGGGGATGGGGTTAAATCCGTTTGCTGTTTACGTTCTTCCTTAATTTCTACCAAACTGGCAAAGGGACTGGTCTGAGGGGCCGGGGACACTGCAACGGTTTCTGTAACGGTTTCTGTTACTTTTTCTGTCACTTTTTCTGTCACCGTTTCTGCAACGGTTTCTGTCACCACTTCGGCAACTTGCTCTGTCAAAGTCTCTGCTACTTTTTCTACCCCCTGAGCCGGCTCTTTCTCGGCTTCTGAGCTAGACTCTGGTAGCACCGGGGAAGATACCGCGATCGCCGGGCTAGAAGTGGAGGGTAACAGGGGCATCTCGGCGACGGAGTTGTGGGGAAGTTCACTTGCCGATTCGCTTTCCGGTTCACTGCCATCCAGGATCGAACCTAGGGTGCTGGCGGTAATAAAGTAATAAACATTGACCCCTTGGACGGTGCGTTGATAGGCTCCATACTCATCGGCCTTGCCCTGAAGATAACGATTAGCCGCCCGGCCCTTCGCAATCCCGGCCATTACCAGATCCGCCTGGGTGATTTTCCCCTGATTGGTTTTAATCAATTGATTAAAGAGGGGGTCAATTTGCTGGCATTTTTGTTGCCATTGATAACTATCCCAGGCAATATAGCTCAACAAAAGAAAGGCAACCAGTAAAATAATACGCCAGGCTTTATAGACGAGTACCATCCCCACCGCCAGGGGCAGGATAAGGACTAAAAGACCTTTGGGGTTGCTCTCTAAAACTTTTCCGGTCATGGCTAAAGGATTTTAACTAAATAAGGCAACGGTATGGCGGAACACCAGACCACAGGGCTGTCGCTCACTATATCACCCTACCATCAGATTTGAAATATCTCACGCAGAAACCCCCAGGGTTAGCGATCCACAAGAGGATTCTAACCACTGAGAGTGAGGAGAGAAAGAGACTGCTGCCGGTTTTAGGGACTAAAATTTAAACGCTTTCTTCACCATTCTGACGCGGCTGGATGACCCCAAACCCGCCATGGTTCCGCAGATAGATCACGTTAATTTCATTGGTTTCCTTGTTACGGAACATATAAAAGTCATGATCAACTAATTGCAGTTGCTCACGGGCTTCATCAATGGTCATGGGCGGCATGGCAAAATACTTCATCCGCACGACTTCTGAAGGTAACTCCGGGGCGCGATCGCCGATCAGGGTCGGATCAACGGGTTTATCTTCAACTAAAGCACTGGTTTTGACATGACTTTGACTTTTATCTACCAGACGCTCTTTATATTTGCGGAGTTGACGGGCAATTTTATCTGAAACTAAGTCAATGCTGGCATAAAGATTTTCGCTGCCTTCCTGGGCCCGAATCACAGCACCATTGGCGTAAACTGTCACTTCAGCTTTGTGTTTATCGCTAATACGAGCATTACGGGCTACGGAAAGATGCACATCTACTTTAGTGGTAATCCCTTGAAAATGTTTGACGGCTTTTTCAAGTTTTTCTTCCACATAGGCATGAATGGCATCGGTAACAGTGATATTATTGCCTTGAATTAACAGTTTCATACTGAATTCTCCCTAGTCAATTAAAAATGTAATGGAAAAACGGGCTTTACCCAATAATTACGAAGCAATCAGCAAAAACATTTTTAACGAATTAGGTTACCGGAAAACAAAATTCCTGAACCTTTCCCTTAGAAACGCTGCTGGCCGCTGAATCCAACTGGTGCGCAAGATGCCAACCCAATGAATACATTGGTTAATGATTGGTAATGGGTTAATAACCTGCTAAAAAGGGGGCGGAGTCATACTTAGTCTTTACCCGGCAATGAAATGGCGCAAGGTTCGCATTTAGCCCTCCAGGAGATGATCCCAGGGCTAGTCCTAAAGACAGAATGGTGATAGCGAATGCGGGGGGGAGGCATACCTCCATTGTTTCTTTCCTTAACGTCGCCGTGAATGTTGATCTATCTTTAGCGTAGCACTAGGTATTCCTGAAAACATCATCTTAGCTGTCATTTTTATTTTCCTTTGCATCTCTTTACATTTCTTCATTCATTTTTCAGCATTATGATGGTAGAAGCTAAAACATTGCGGCGGGTGGAGCTTCACTGGTTGGGTCGGGTTCCCTATCCGCAAGCCTGGGACTATCAGCGATCGCTGGTACAGGCAAGAATCACCAATCCCGCGTTAATGGATCAACTGCTGTTGTTGGAGCATCCCCCGGTTTATACCCTGGGAGCCGGGGCCAATCCGGCCTTTGTGCAGTTTTCCCCGGCGGCGGGCTATGAACTCCATCGAGTGGAGCGGGGGGGAGAGGTGACTTACCATTGTCCGGGGCAGTTGGTGGGTTATCCGATTTTAAATTTGCGTCACTATCAGACGGATTTGCATTGGTATTTACGTCAGTTGGAAGCGATGATTCTTCAAGTATTAGCCCGTTATGATCTGCCAGGGGAACGGATTGAGGGCTTGACCGGGGTTTGGGTCAACGGGTACAAGGTGGCGGCGATCGGGATTAAGGTGAGTCGTTGGATTACCATGCACGGTTTTGCGCTGAATGTTTGTCCGGATCTCGCGGGTTTTCGCCAAATTATTCCCTGTGGTATTCGTCAGCGGCCGGTCGGCAGTTTAGCCCAGTTTTTGCCCGCCATTACCCTAGAGCAGGTGAGACAGGATACGGCGATCGCCTTTGCCGAGGTGTTTGGAGTGGAGGTGATACCGGTATCTGATCAATGCGACCTCATGCCGTTTCTCTAGCCCCGTAAGGATAGGGCGAAAGGATAGCTTGATCGAGGAAGAATCCGCCAAGCCTCCGCGAATTAAGCTAATCTAAGAACATCAAAGTGAACTTTTATAACGCATGATCAAGATGATTGCTGGCCGACGTTCCTGGGGGATAGCCCTGCTCCTGGCCCTGGGGTTAGGGGGGGGAACCTTACCCAGTCAAGCCCAAGTCCTTTTGCCCTACAATCCCCAGGCGAATAGTGAGCAACTCGAAGAACAGGGATTGGCGTTAACGGAAGATGTGGTTCAGCTTATCCGTTTTCAGCAATATGATATGGCGTTGGCGAGGGCTAAAATTGCGGTGCAGTTAGCTCCGGCTCGTTTTCAAACCTGGTTTTTGTTGGGAACGCTATACCTCCAGGAAGAGCAATTAGATAAGGGGATTCAAAATCTCTTAAAGGCCCAAAGTTTGGCTCCCGATGAAGCCGGGGTGAAGTTTACCCTGGGCAATGCCTATTTCCAAAAAGGGGATTATCAAACGGCGATCGCCTCGTTGCAGGAAGGGTTAAGACTCAAACCGAATACCACCTCTGCCCTCTTTGATTTGGGAAATTCCTATCTGAAATTAGGACAGTTTGGTGAGGCCCTCTCCCACTACGAAAAAACCGTTGCTTTAGATAAATCCTTTTGGCCTGCTTTGAATAATATTGGTTTGGTGAAATACGAACAAGGCGATCGGGAAGGGGCGTTAAAACAGTGGGAAATGGCCCTGAAGGTGGATAAAGAACAAGCAGAACCCCAACTGGCCCAAGCCGTTGCCCTGTATAGCCAAGGTCGTCAGGAACAAGGTCTGCAACTGAGTCAAGCCGCGTTGAAACTGGATAGTCGGTATGCCGACTTAAAACATTTAGAACTGAATTTGTGGGGTGAAAAATTATTGCAAGATACGCAAATTCTCTTTAGTAATCCCCAGATGAAGGCTTTTATTGCCACCCTACCGCCCCCGGAAACGGAGAAAAAAGCCCCCAAGGAAGAATAGGGTCATCTTGCTATGATGTATGGGACTAAATCCGGCTTAATTGGGGGAATTTTATGGTGGACAGCCCTCGTCGCCCTACCTGGGGAACGGTGTATCGCGCAAATCAGCAGTGATGGAACGCTACCCCAACCCACTCAAGTTAGTAGCAATGATCATCAAAACTTTGTTGTGACCGAGGGGAGTCAACGGGGGGCTAACCTGTTTCATAGTTTCCGCGAGTTTTCCATTCCTTCCCAAGGGTCTGTACTTTTTATGATCCCGGCGGCCGCCCGTAATCTCATTGGACGAGTGACAGGGAACTTCCCCTCCACCTTGGAGGGGTTATGGCAAACCAGTAGCCCGGTCAATGTGTTTTTCTTAAATCCGAACGGGATTTTCTTTGGCCCCCAGGCTCGGTTAAATGTGGGCGGTTCCTTTCTCGCTAGTACGGCCCAAAGTTTGCGATTTGCGGATGGTCAGGTTTTTTCGGCGATCGCCCAACCCGAACCCCTGTTAACGGTGAGCGTGCCGGTGGGTTTGCAATTTGGTCATCAGGCCCAACCGATCCAAGTCCAACAAAGTATTTTAAGTGCCTACCCCGGTACCACCCTGGGATTAGTGGGGGGAGAGCTAACCCTAAACCGCGTCCAGCTTAAGGCACCGGGGGGACGGATTGAACTAGGCAGTGTGGCGCCGAATAGTGTGATCGGTCTGATTCAAGACGGCAATCATTATTCCTTAAATTACGACTCCGTTCAGCAGTTCCGAGATATGCAAGTGCTCCGGGGTTCTGCCATAGATGTGACGGATCTGGCTTCCCTGTTTGGACTGCCAGAGATCGGGAGTGGGGCGATTCAGGTCGTCGGGCATAACCTCACCATTACCGATGGTTCCTTCTTTGGTTCCTTTACCTATGGCCAACAATCGGGCCAGGCTCTACGGTTGATGGCCAAGGGAACCTTAACCCTTTCGGGGGTCGGTAATACGGCGGGGAGTAATGACCCCAATTCGATTACCAGTAGCGCGATCGCCACGACAACCCTTAATGATGGCAAGGGCGGTGATATTGAGATTCAAAGCCAAAATCTGATGGTGGAAGGAGGGGCGGCAATCAGTACCCGTTCTTTTTTGGTTCCCTCGGTGAATCCCCAGCCAACGGGACAGATTGGGAATCTCACTCTAGAAGTGACCGGGACAACCACCATCCGGGGCTACTCGACCCAGACCGGGGTCAGTAATTTGCTCGTTTCCACTGAAACCCCTGGGAATGCGGGACAGTTAACCCTAAAGACCGGACAACTGAATCTGACAGGCGGTGGACGGATTGCAGCCGAAAGTGAAGGAAGTGGTAACGGTGGAAATATTGTGATCTCAGCGTCCCAGGGCATGTTAGTGAGTGGGCAAGGGCTGGATGTTGTGGTTTCTCCCTCAAATCCTTCCCTGATCACGGGATTAGTCCTCTCCCCCACTCAAGTGACGGCTACCACCAATGCCCTCGGTCAAGCCGGCAATATCACCATCCAAACCCCCCAATTACAGGTTGAACAGGGAGCGGAAATTTCGGTGAGTACCCTGGGGATCGGCAATGGCGGCAATCTAGGGATTAACAGCGATCGCCTCACGGTCAATGACCAAGGAAAACTCCTGGCGATTAGTAGCTCTCAGGGGCAGGCGGGCAATTTAACCATTCAGGGTCAGGAGATCCAACTAGACCGCCAGGGGGTTTTAGCGGTGAGTAGTACGGGAGAAGGAGATGCCGGGAATTTAACCCTCCAAGCCGAGAATCTTACCCTCAATCATCAAAGCCAAATTATTGCGGAAACGACTACCGGGCAAGGGGGAAATATTAATCTGGATCTCCAAAACCTGCTATTGCTAAGAAATCAAAGTCTGATTTCGGCCACGGCGGGAGTTGAAGGGGGTGGGGGCAATGGCGGCAATATTGATATTCAGGCGCAATTTGTGGTGGCCTTTCCCCAGGAAAATAGTGATATTATCGCCAATGCCTACACGGGCACCGGGGGCAACATTTTGATCAACGCCCTAGGCATCTACGGCTTAGAAGCCCGGACAACCTTAACCCCGTTTAGTGATATTACCGCCAGTTCCACCTTTGGAGAGCGGGGAACCATTGCCTTGAATCGTTTAGATCTTGACCCCCAAAGCGGTTTACTTAAACTGGAGGATGAAGTCATTGATCCGCGTCAGTTAGTGTTACAAACCTGTAGTCCCGGTGGCTCCTTTAGCGAAGGAACCTTTACCATCAGTGGTCGTGGGGGATTACCTCCCAATCCAACGGAAAACTGGGAAGTGAATACCGGCTTAACGGCTTTAGGTTCCCCTGGCACTCATCCCTCGGTTCTCAAGTCTGAGTCTTCGACGGAGGTTTTTCCCGCGTCTTCCCCTGCTCCTGAGTTTGTTGAGGCCCAAACATGGCAAAAAGATGCCCAAGGCCGCATTGTCCTGGTTGCCTCGGTAACGTCTCCTCCGATCCGCACGGGAGGGGCCTGT
>JAYKIP010000281.1:0-2720 GCA_035286205.1 Merismopediaceae cyanobacterium | reverse complement strand
CAAGTTACAAGCACTGCCAAGGCTAAATTATTCACAAACCATTAAGGGAAAAGCGGTAATTCCTAGGCGATCACTAAAGCATCATCAATGGTCTTGTTGTAGATAATGCGGCCAGGGGTCGTCTTGATGTATTGCGTCAACACCTCACCGGTCGCCGTTTCGCGGACTTTCCGTTCGCGGTAATACTTCATCACCGTCCCATCTTCGAGTTCCTGTAATTCCAGTACCTCTTTGTCCGGTTTCTCTGTGACCACATCGAGATCCGCATGACGCACCCAAATCTTGGCATGGAGCGGTAATTGTCCCTGATCAAAGGCCCGTAAAGCATCCTCAATACTGGCAAAGTGGGGAACCGTCTGAAACTCGACCTTGGGATTTTCCGCCGTCAGATAATAGCAACCTAACACCATATCCTGGGAGGGAGCCACAATGGGATTACCCGTCGCAGGGGACAGAATGTTATGGCAAGCCAACATCAACAACCGGGCCTCCGCCTGGGCCTCTAAAGACAGGGGAACGTGAACCGCCATTTGGTCACCGTCAAAGTCAGCGTTAAAGGCGGGACAGACCAGGGGATGCAGTTGAATCGCACGTCCATCTACGAGGATTGGTTCAAAGGCTTGAATCCCTAAACGGTGGAGGGTCGGCGCCCGGTTTAACAGGATGGGATGACCCGTAATTACCTCTTCTAACACTGACCAGATTTGGGGATCGCCCTTGGTAATGAGTTTCTTGGCGGCCTTAATGTTATTGACAATATTGAGCTTAATTAACCGGTGAATGACAAAGGGTTGGAATAACTCGATCGCCATCTCACGGGGTAAGCCACACTGATAAATTTTGAGTTTCGGCCCGACCACAATAACCGAACGACCGGAGTAGTCCACTCGTTTACCCAACAGGTTTTGACGGAAACGCCCCTGTTTCCCTTCGATAATATCGGAGAGGGATTTCAACGGACGATTATTCGCGCCCACAACGGTACGACCCCGACGACCATTATCAATGAGGGCATCCACCGCTTCCTGGAGCATCCGTTTTTCGTTACGGACAATAATTTCTGGAGCCAAAATTTCCTGGAGACGGGCTAACCGGTTATTACGGTTAATCACCCGACGGTAAAGATCATTTAAGTCAGAGGTGGCAAAACGTCCGCCATCCAGTTGCACCATGGGCCGCAGATCCGGCGGGATCACGGGGATCACACTTAACACCATCCACTCCGGACGGGAATGGGTCGCAATAAAGTTATCAATGACCCGGAGACGTTTAATTAACTTCGCCCGCTTTTGCCCTTTACTGTTCAGGACTTCTTCCCGTAATCTTTCCGCTTCCTCCTCCAGATTTAATTCCATGAGTAAACGTTGGATCGCTTCCGCACCAATACCGACCTCAATGCCCTGGAGTTCCGAATCTTCGGCATAAATTTGGTCTTCAATTTCAACCCACTGGTCTTCCGTCAGGAGTTGTTTGTATTGCAAATTACTGGCATTACCCGGTGCCAACACGACGTAGGCATTGAAATAAACAATCTGCTCCACATCCCGCAGGGGCATATCCAACAGGATACTCAAATAGCTCGGAATCCCCTTGAGATACCAAACGTGGGTTACGGGGGCCGCTAATTTGATATAGCCCATCCGGTGACGACGCACACGGGATTCTGTGACTTCCACCCCACAGCGTTCGCAGACAATGCCTCGGTGTCTTACCCGTTTATACTTGCCGCACCAACATTCCCAATCCTTAGAGGGGCCAAAAATCTTTTCACAAAATAGCCCATCCATTTCGGGCTTGAGGGTACGATAGTTGATCGTCTCAGGTTTGGTGACTTCACCCACTACAATGCCATTGGGTAAAGTGCGTTCTCCCCATTGACGGATTCGTTCGGGAGAGGCGATCGCAATTTTAACGTAGTCAAAACGAGGTTCAGTTTGGGCTTTCATTCCTGATTCGGGTCGCAATAACGTAGCGTGAGAGGACGTAGTGCTAGACGTAGCTAAGTTTAGGTACAGCCTTGTCATTATAGCGCAACTCGGCAGGGTTAACAGGGATGAGGTCAGAACTGCAACCCCTCGCTAGGGGCCGTGGAGTATAATCTTTGGGGGTCTGCCTTATTCCGAGGAAAACCGAGACAAGAGACTTTCCCCACCGTGCTTTCCCTGTCACAACGCTTTGATTATGCTGTTTGCCAACCTTCTCGCTATTTTTCGCAAAGAATTTTTAAGCTATTTTACTAGCTCTTTTACTTATATTATTGCTGGGATATTTTGGTTGATCTCCGGGATTTTATTAAACTTGGTTTTAGGGCAACTGATTCAAGGCGCAGAACTGGCTCGCCAGAGTGGGATGACTAGCCCGGTTGATGTGGGGAGTGATTTTTTGAATGCTTATTTAGGGGTGATTATTTCACTTTTTTTGGTGTTATTACCGGCTCTTTCCATGGGACTCTACGCTGAAGAACGTAAACGAGGTACTTTGGAATTATTGGCTACTTCCCCGGTTACCAACTGGGTGGTTGCCCTGGGGAAATTATTAGGGGTTTTTAGCTTTTTTACCGTGTTGCTGGTTCCGCTATGGTTCTATCAAATCATTATTTTCAGTGCGAGTAATCCCCCTCTACCGATTCATTTAGTGATCTTAGCCAACTCGGCGGTTTTATGGGTGGCGGCGGCGGTTTTATCCCTGGGGATGTTTATTTCTTCCTTGACGGAAAGTTC
>JAYKIP010000280.1:0-11796 GCA_035286205.1 Merismopediaceae cyanobacterium | reverse complement strand
CCGGTAAAACGGTGTAATTGGCAAAGGTGGAGGTTCCCATATAGTGATGGATCTTCTGCCCATCGAGGGAAAAACGACTGGTTCCATCGGGCATTACGCCTCGCCCCTGGGTCAAACGAATGGCTTGACAAAGATTAGTCTTAAAACTGAGACAGTAGGCACATTCCCGACATTCCGGAATATACAAGGGAATCACATGATCCCCCGGTTTTAAACTTTTGACCCCTTCCCCCACTTCCACGACAATACCTGCCCCTTCGTGACCCAAAATGGCAGGAAATAACCCTTCAGGATCTTTGCCGGAGAGGGTATAGGCATCGGTATGACACACCCCAGTGGCCTTAATTTCCACCAGGACTTCCCCGGCTTTCGGGCCTTCCAGATGAATCGTTTCAATGCTCAGGGGTTGGCCCGCTTCCCAGGCCACGGCGGCTTTTACGTCCATAAAATGACAGTCCTATGAGAAACAACCAAAAATCATCCTAAATCCAAGCTTGAGGTTAGGCTAAAACATCCTTAATTGAGATCCAGGGAATACACTTGGCCATCTAAAAAAATGCGGGTAATGCCTTTGGCTTTGAGATGGGAGAGGGTTTTTTGCAGAATGCGACTATCCGGCACTTTGATCACCCGTTGATTGCGCTGGGAAAAGCGGCGGGCTACCTGTTGGTTATCAAAAATGGGGAGCGTATTCTGTTGGGTTTCTTCGTTGGGAATGGTTCCTAAATGGGCAAATTCTTTCAAGGGTCTGACAATCAGTTCGGCAGTGCGGTCAATCACCAGATAGCAGGACTTGGGAAAGACGGCCGATCCCAGGGGTAAAACCTTGAGGGCTTCACCGGCGGCAAAGGCCGGGAGAAAATTGGCGCGTTCCTCCCATTCTTCATCGGTGAGGGGTTCTTCATCATCCTCCTCTAGGTCTTCGAGATCCTCTAACTCGGCTAGTTCGGCTAATTCGTCTTCTTCGTCCAGGTCGTCTAGGTCTTCATCAATGTCTTTGGCGATCGCCCCTAGGTCAGGTTCTAGGCGAGAGGTGAGGCGGGGGGATAACGGGGAGGTTTTGAGAACGGGTTTTTCTTGGCCGAAAGTTGCCCCGATGGAGGGAGTATCCACCGAGAAATCGTCGGAGAAGTCAGAAAAGTCGGTTACCGGGAAAGCGGGAGTCCAACTGGGGGCCGGGGTCTCAGAACGCAGTAACGGCGGAGAGGGGGGAACAAAGGCGGTTGGCCCAACGGATGGGACTGTCTCCAGGGTCGGGCTAACAGTTTCGGCGATCGCCGGAGAATCCGGGGCCTCATCTTCCTCACCGGCAGAACTTTTGCGTTTGCGGGCGCGAATCAGGAGGGGGGGTTTATCAACTGCTTTATTGAGACCCGTCGGCAACGACTCGGAACGTGAGGCTTCTAATGTCAGGGCTAACTGACTATCGGCTTTCGTGGTGCGGCCTAAACGTTTTTGTTGGATGAGGTCGTCGTATTCCTGTTCCGATAAACTATTCTTGAGAAAGCGACTCACCGTTGAGCTACTCACCCCAAACCGCTCTGCGAGGGTAGAAGTCGTTTCTGGACTATGGCGATAAAGCTGAAGAATGCTTTGCTTATCCTCTTCCGTCAATTTTTTAAGACTCATAAAACCGTTACTACCTATCAGGACAGCTTGACATTAACTGAACAGATTCCGGGAAAGTATCTGTTAAGATTAGGGCGATTGGCTCTGGTAAGTTAACCATGACTAGATTACCAACCTTCTTAGCCTAGCTTATTTGGTTAATGGCCGGCCTATCTCCTTCCGCTAATTTTCACTGCTACTTCTAAAACATTATGCCAACTGCTGAGGCTAAACCGGCTCTACTCGTCTTGGTTGATGGAACAGTCTATCGAGGCTGGTCATTCGGAGCGAGGGGGACAACGGTCGGTGAGGTTGTTTTCAATACGGGGATGACCGGTTATCAAGAGGTCTTAACCGATCCCAGTTATCGCGGCCAAATTGTGACTTTTACCTATCCTGAGTTGGGGAATACGGGGGTCAATACCGAGGATGAAGAATCCAGTCGTCCCCAGGTGAAGGGGGTCATTGCTCGCAATATTACCTTTCGACCCAGTAATTGGCGATCGCAGCAGTCGTTACCCGATTACCTGCTTCAGCATGGCCTGATTGGCATCTATGGCATTGATACCCGCTCTCTCACCCGCAAATTACGCTCCGTAGGGGCCATGAACGGCGGCATCTCGACGGAAATTTTAGACCCGGAAGCCCTGATTCGTCATGTGCAAGCGGCTCCGAGTATGGCCGGTTTAAATTTAGTCAAGGAAGTCACCACCCCGGCCACCTATGAATGGTCAGAGAGTACCCCCTCCCAATGGGAATTTGCGGCGATCGCGGAACAGTCCCCGGAAGCCTTAACCGTTGTTGCCCTAGACTTTGGCGTAAAACGCAATATCCTGCGACGTTTAGCCAGCTATGGTTGTCGAGTCATTGTGGTACCGGCTTCTGCCTCCCCCGAAGAAATTTTGAGCTATAACCCCGATGGCATCTTTCTCTCCAACGGGCCTGGCGATCCCTCCGCCGTACAGGAAGGCATTGAAACCACCAAGCAATTATTAGCCGCCCAAAAACCCATGTTTGGGATCTGTATGGGTCATCAAATTTTGGGGTTATCCCTGGGAGCCGAAACCTTCAAACTCAAATTTGGTCATCGCGGTTTGAATCAACCCTGTGGCCTAGAACAGCAGGTGGAAATTACCAGTCAAAACCATGGCTTTGCCGTCACCAGTGAGTCATTACAGGCGGATGTGGAAATCACCCACCTCAATCTGAACGATAAAACGGTGGCAGGTCTAAAGCATAAAACATTGCCCTTTTTCTCGGTGCAGTATCACCCGGAAGCGAGTCCCGGCCCCCACGATGCAGATTATTTATTTGCGTCCTTTGTGCAGTTAATGCGCGACCATAAAGCCTCTCGTTCTCCGGTCTAAGCGAAATACGCCAAGGGATAGTTAGTTTCTCAGTCCTGTATGTTGAGGGATTGGGAAACGTAAACAAAATGGGGAGGTGTTTTGACGAGAACAAGCATCTCAACTGTTTTTGCTTTAAGCTAGTCATGGTACAATAAATCGAAAACTATACCTTGTTGGCTTCTTGACTTCTAGATTTATGCTAAAGTAAAAAGTCTATTCTAAAGGTATTATTTTTGTTAGGATAAAGTAGATATGCTTACTAGAGATTTTTATCGTATTGTTGACAGTGAAATTTCTGGATTAATCAAAAAATATAAAGATGATAAGTTTCTCAAAAAGCATCGGAGTTCTCTTGAGAATCAAAAATCCTATGCACTTTTAATCTGGTTTCTTGATTTTTATGCCAGAACGTCTAGTTATGCAGACTTTATTACGGACGGAGATAATGATAGTTCCTGTGATATTATTTTTGATAAAAAAAATAATCAGGATCAGAAAGTTTTCTATGTTGTTCAATCAAAATGGAACAATGAAAATAATTCAGAAAAAGAAACCAATCGAGATGAGATACTAAAGGCATTGAATGACTTTGAAACAATTTTGCGTGGAGAAAAGTATAATGTCAATGAAAAATTAAAAATTAAGCTTGAAGAATTGGATAATCACCTCAAGTCTAATGGAGAGGTAAAATTTATTTTTCTTACGCTTTCTCAATATCGAGGGGGGGCTGATGAGAATATTAATGCTTTTATCAAAAATGATGACAAGACAAAGTTTGAAGTCATTGACATTAATCGAATTAGAGCCAATTACATTGATAGAAAATACAAGGGAATCGAGCCATTAAATCCTCTTGAAAGTTATCAAAACCCGGAAGAAAATAATATTATCTTAGAAATCATTCAAAAAAATGGCATCGTTAAAATTGAAAAACCGTTTGAAGCCTATATGCTTTTGTTACGTCCTAAAACTATCTACAATTTATTTGATACCTATGGTTTTGCACTTTTTCATAAAAATGTCAGAAACCCTTTATTACAGTCACAATTTAACGAAGAAATAGAAAAAACAGCTATTGAAAATCCTGCTTATTTTTGGTATTACAACAATGGAATTACTGCTATTACTGCTTTATTGCCGTCTATTGGAAGAAGAGCAGAAGCAATAGAACTTACAGGTTTACAAGTTATTAATGGGGCGCAAACGGTCTATTCTATTTATCATGCTTATAAAGAGGCTTCTGCCATCAAGCGTCGTCAGATGGATAATGAGATTTTAGTCACTTTGCGGTTATTAAAATCAGGTGGTAATAAATTTGACTTAGATGTTACGAGATATACTAACTCTCAAAATCCTATACAAGATAGGGATTTCTGTGCCAATGATGATATACAAATTAAGCTACAAAACTCTTTTTATGAAACTAAATTTTGGTATGAAAAAAGGAGGGGGGAATTTCGCGATCGCCCTAAAGACTTAGTGAAAATAATACCTAACTATGTTTTTTCGGACGTTTACTTAGCTTATCATTTACAAGATCCTGTCAGTGTTCTGAAAAATTATGAGCAACGCCGTAAAACCGGTAAAGACTTAAATTTCATTTCCCATAGAGATAATAAAGATGGTCTTTATGAAAAAATATTTAATGAAAAGACAAAATTTGAAGATATGCTGTGTGCGTTTTACATTTTTCATACAATTTCTAAGAAAGATGAATTACCGTACTCCTCTTATTTTAAGACAAGCTTGTATCACTCACTAGCGTTATTTAAAGTTGCTTTTACAAAGTATCTACAAGAAAAATTTGATCACACAGTCAATGTTAATGCTCACATAATGAAAATCTATGATAACAACAATACAGAAATTATCCTCAAAACCTTTAAGTTTCTTAATGATTTTATTGTAAGCCGACTAGAAGTAACGGATAGTGAAGAAAAAACAGCAGAAAAAGTGATTAAATTTTTATTTACGTTATCACATTATGAAAAAATCAAAGAAGCATTAGAGGAGTTGACAATTTCTGTTAATGAGATTGAAAGTATTGATGTCAGTGATGATACTCAAATTTTTAAAGGAGAAGAGCATCCAGAAGAATATCAAAATGATAATCTATAAGAACCATGAGTAAGAATCCCAAAAAGAGATGACAACAGGGCTTGCTATAACTTGATTTTCCGGAAACTTTGAGTTCAATGTCTCGCCATTCAACGCCAGCATTTTCTGCTCCCTGTCCCCCTATTTTGGGAGAAGGATCAGAGCAATTCTATGGAGCAAGTTGCTCTTGGGGGCTGTAGGGGGTGATGTCCTGATGGTAACTTTAGCCTAAATTACTTTCTGATAAAGCCAGTTCTTGAAATTCCTGTTCCAGGGTTTTCACCAGAGGAGCATTGCCAGCTTCTTTAGCCGCCTGTAATCGTCTTTCCAAATTCTGACGCAGATTTTCCAGGTGCAATCTATTCCATTCCTCTGACTCTGGATTCGCTCTCTGATAAAAATTCAAGGTCGGACACAGATTCAAGTTATCTTCGGGCGAATAGGGTTCCGCCGGGGCCGCTGGTTTTGTCCCAGGAACGGTTAAGGGTTTCGCTTGGGGAATATGACGGGGTAAGGCCCATTCATGACCAACGGTGGGTTGGGGGGAAATCGAATCAGGAGTTTGTAACACGGGATTCACCAAGGGTTTTGCAAGATGTTTGGCTGACGGAGAAAATTTCATTTTTGGGGGATTGCCTTAAATAGAGATATTAAATGCCAGGTGAGGGCACTCCCAATTTTAAGCAATCTTGAAAGTCTCCTCACCCGGTCTGTATCCATTTTTACATTTTTCTGCAGGATTTGTCAGCGTTTGTTGAAAATTCGGGGCTAAGTTTTAAGGTTGAGGGGGTTCAATCCGGGGCAAGTTGCGCTCGCTGGCAAAGGTATCTAGGGCTTCTTGAAGACCCGGAACCGAGTTGCCGCTAATGGCAAAAAGTTTAAACTCTTGACCTTGGCTTAAATATTGGGAATACCGGGCGATCGCCGTCATAAAGGGTTGATAGGATTGATCTTGTGCCACATAGACCTGGAAGAAAGGAACCATCAAACCATTGCGGTAACTGTGAAGTAAATCGGGGCTGGGTAGGGTAAGGTCTCCTAGGGACTTAATCGTATGGGTCATACCGGCATCTAACTGAGAAAAATCCACATGGGCCTGACCTTCCGCTAGAGCAAAATATTTGGGTTGACCGCCCAGCCAAGGGAAAGTGCGGACTTGCTCTAAAACAAAAGGGGTCGCTGGATCGTAACTGCCTCCGGCAATAATCACCGGAACCTTCATTGTCTCAAGACCACTTGGCCCAAAAATCGCGCTAATGACAGGATTAACGGCAACAACGGCGGCTACCCTCGGATCACGGAACTGGAGAGGGGTACGGGGTAAATCCAGGGCGCGACACTGCAATAACAGGGAGGTATTGGGTGAAGAACGCTCTGGGGCACATTCCCATTCCAGGTATCGCCAGTTGATTTCCGCTCCTCCTACGGCGAGGGCCCCATAACCGCCAAAGGAATGGCCTGCTACACCGACGGTCTTTAAATTTAACCGGTTGCCAAATTCTTGGGCATTACGCCGTTCCAGTTCGTCTAAAACAAAACTAATATCCTTGGGACGATCAATAAACTCATTGGTTTTAAAGACTTGCCGACTCAGGCCATTTAATAAATTTTGGGCTTGTTGAAAATCACTGCCCGGATGTTGAGGCAAGGCCACGACAAAACCATAACTGGCTAATTGTTCGCCTACACTGCTAAAGTCTTCGGGACGGGAACCGAGACCATGGGACATTACCAATACCGGGGTCTGACCGGCCGGCCAACGCTGGGGTTTAAAGACATCTACATAAAAACGGCGATCGCGGCTAGAATCAACCAACTGCCAAACTTCTTTCGGGGCAACACCGTAGGGGCCAGGTTGACGGGGATCAGGGAGTTGGGAAAAATTAACATTGGGTTCCGTTTTCGCTTCTGCCTGGGAAAGCCGGTCTATGGTTCCCACAAACTGCTCCGTCGCTTCGACCACAATCGAGATAACATTGACACGCTGGAGAATCAATTCCCCTTGCAGTTGAATATTCGTGGGTAAATTCTGAATAAAGTTCATAGCCGTTAAGCCATCCTTATCCAAAGCCGCCGAAATTAAGGCTCCTCGAAGCGCAAACATCCCATTACGTCCCCCCGGAATCGTGGCTAATCGCCCCAGACGAGATAAAAGATCCTCACCAATATCACTATTTAAAAATCGGGAAAGATGAACCGGATTAATTTCTGCTCGTTTGGTCAACAGGGTACGGAGTTCTTGCTGTTGTTGGGGAGTCACCCCCACCAGATTGAAATAAAAACGCAGATTCGGATCAACAACACCTTCGGTCGTAAATCGCTCTAGGGATTCCACCCGAATAGATTGTTTAAGCGGGCCATAGGTGAGAAAAATTCTTTCTGCCGCTTTAACAGGTAAATGGGTCAAAAAGGCGGACATCCCCGCCAAGACCAGGGGAGATAACAGGCGAGAAAAACGCGAGTTTAATTTCATAGGAGCCGGGTGAAGCAATGGGTGAGCAATTCAATTTTTGCAGACGTGGGAGACTGGGCATTAGATTCCGCTAATTAATCTCAAACGCCTGAAATCAAAAGCCATCCTACCAAACTCACCGTCTCTCAACACCGGCGATCGCCCTGACACCAGTTTAAAGGGTATGAGAACGCCGTGGCCGTCAGTCTAGTCCAGATTGCAAGATTTGATCCACCGTTAAGGTGAGATGCGGAAAGGTAGGGGATAACAAGCGATCGCCGAGACCAAAAGGCTTAACTTGGTATTCTCCCGCTACTAAAGAGCAGATAGAAATCGTGGGTTGTTTTGGATCACCAATGAAATTACGACTCCCTAGGGCCGCGTAATCCACGATCCAATATTCAGCAATGCCTAGGGCTTCGTAATCACTATATTTTTCATAGTAGTCATCACGCCAGTTAGTGGAAACAACTTCAACCACCAGAGGAATAGAGGCAGGTTGGCTTAAAATAGATTCTTTTTGCCAACGTTTCTCATGGCATAAATTGTCCCGATTGAGAACTAAAATGTCCGGAAAATAACCGGATTCTTTACTGGCCGGTCTAACGATCGCTGGATTAGGAATAACGTAGGGTAATCCCTGTTGTTTAATGGCAACGGCAATTTCTATCGTTAAAGGTGATGAGAGAGGGTAAAGTTTGAAGCATCGTTTTTGTCCGGATGTGGGTATGACTAGACTTTCAGCAAAATTATCATGCAAATTGAACTCGTAACAGCTTAAACAACAAAAACCCTAGGATTTGCCTAGGGTCAAGTTCGGTTATGGTTAAGAAAAAAGGCTAAATCTTTAGGCCGAAGTATCTGCCGTTTTCGTTTTATTCCCTGGGGGTAACTTCAGATCCTTGGCTAATCCTAAAAAGCTCAATAACTTAATCGTCATCCAGGTAATATCCACTTCCCACCAAGCCAGTCCATGACGGGCAGAATATTGGTAAGCATGATGATTGTTATGCCAACCTTCCCCAAAGGTTAAGAGGGCTACCCACCAACAATTGCGGGAGTGATCTTTGGAATCATGGCTCACATAGCCAAATTTATGGGTCGCGCTATTGACAAACCAGGTGCAGTGAAAGACAAAGACTAACCGCACAAAAATGCCCCAAATGACGAAGGGCCAACCACCGATCGCATAGAGCAACAGCCCCAACACGATTTGGATCGGAACCATGTATTTTTGGCAGAACTGATAGAACGGATCGTCTTTAATATCCTGGGTATAACGGGGAATTTCCGTATCAGCCGGGATTTCGTACAACATCCAACCCATGTGACTCCACCAAAAACCACGATTAGAATCATGGGGGTCAGGGGTCGTATCGGAATATTTGTGGTGCATCCGGTGTAAACCCACCCAATCAATGGGGCCGCCTTGGCAAGACAGGGTTCCACAAAACATCAAAATATATTCCAGCCATTTCGGAGCGGTGAAACTGCGATGAGCAATTAAACGGTGCAAACCCAGGGTTACGCCAATCCCCCCCGTGATCCAATACAGCAGAAAAGCCACGCCTAGGGCCTGCCAGCTAAAAAACTGCGGTAAAAAGGCAAGACAGGCACAAAGGTGAATGAGGGTAAAGTAAAGGATCACCGGCCAAGAAGGCTTCAGGGGATCACTTTGATTGTTAGATAACGATGCAGTCATAGAATACCTGGATTGAGGCTGAAGAGAACGGAAAAGGAGATGGTCAGGGGGGCGTTTAGGGAAGATGACAGTTATGTAGGAAGCTTTAAAAATTAGTAAAAAGGGTAAATATAGGGATTTAAAAAAGCAACATAACTGACCAAAAAGTTATCTCAAAAATTGACATTTGAACGGTTTACGTTTTGAATCAAGTAAGACTCAAAAAAATTAAATCATCCTATGGATAACTGGCTACTCCTTCAACAGGCAGAACAAATACTATCTCCAATCTTTTCGGAAATTGACGCAAAGGTCAAGCAAAATCTCCAAAAAGTGTTAGAGGCTTTTCGTCATCATCGCGTAGGCGTTAACCATTTTGCGAGTGGCAGTGGTTATGGCCATGATGATTTAGGACGAGCCATTTTGGATCAAGTTTTTGCCGAGGTGATGGGAGCCGAAGCCGCGATCGCCCGTGTGCAACTGGTATCCGGAACCCACGCGATCGCCTGTGCCTTGTATGGGGTATTACGCCCAGGGGATGAACTGTTGGCTGTAGCGGGTGCGCCCTACGATACCCTCGAAGAAGTGATTGGTCTGCGGGGAGAAGGTCAGGGTTCCTTAACAGAGTTTAACATTACCTATCGAGAATTGGCGTTGACGGAAGCGGGGGGCATTGACTGGGAAGGGTTAAAAACCGCGATTCAGCCCCAAACCAAAATGGCTTTGATCCAGCGTTCCTGTGGCTACAGTTGGCGGCCCAGTTTATCCCTGGCGGATATTGAACGAATTATCCAAATAATTAAGCAACAAAATCCCCAGACAGTTTGTTTTGTGGATAACTGCTATGGCGAGTTTATTGAAACCCAGGAGCCGACGGCGGTAGGGGCCGATTTAATGGCGGGATCTTTAATTAAAAATCCGGGGGGAACGATTGTGACGGCGGGGGGTTACTTGGCGGGGAAAAAAGCTTGGGTGGAGGCGGCGGCCTGTCGGTTAACGTCCCCAGGCATTGGGTCGGAGGGGGGAGCTACCTTTGATCAACAGCGATTATTGTTCCAGGGGTTATTTCTTGCGCCCCAGATGGTCGGAGAGGCGATGAAGTGTAGTCATTTGTTTGCCTATGTGTTTGATCAGTTGGGTTATCCGGTCAATCCTGCCCCCTTGGCTCCCCGGCGGGATGCAATCCAGGCGATTCAACTGGGTTCACCGGCCAAATTAGTGGCTTTCTGTAAAGCTCTACAACGGGTTTCGCCTATTGATTCCTATTTGGAACCTGTACCGGCCACGATGCCGGGCTATGAAAGTCAAGTGGTGATGGCTGGGGGGACGTTTATCGAAGGTAGTACTTCTGAGTTATCCGCCGATGGGCCTCTGCGGGAACCCTATACTGTGTTTTGTCAGGGGGGAACCCATTGGACTCATGCTTCGTTGGCGTTGGCTTCGATTTTGTCTGATTTTGCGACCCTCTAATCGGCTTTGCTGGGGTTGCTCCGGGGCGGTGTTGCCTAGGCAAAAATGGCGTTTTGGGGAGTAATCGGGCGATCGCCCAGGATAAAATCTGAACTAGAATAAGGCTAGACTATCACTGCTTCTCTGTCACCTATGGCCAGCGACTCCCCCAAGCGTCAGATCAAAATCTATCAAAAAACCTATCAACTACCGGTTTTGTCGGGCGGTAGTCTAGATCAACTACAAAAGCAGATTCGCAAACGCAATGAGCATCTCAGTCAGGGCAAGTTAGTCGTTAAGAAGGTGGAACAGCGGGGTTTGCTGGGCAAAAAAATTGTGGAGGAGCGGGCGCGTCAATCTCTTACCTTTGAGGAACGGTATCAAGAACTGAACGCGATCGTTAAAGACTACGACAGCATGGTGGCCATGCTCAAACACCATGAGTACGATTACCAATGCTTTTTTCGGGAGTTAGCCAAGGAAATTCGGGAGATTATCACCAATAATTGTCAAGTGATTGCTGAAAAGGAGCAGAAACGGTCGGTTAAGGAACAGCAGGAACGGGAGAAAGCCAATCCTAATTCGCAAAGTTTGGCCCTATTGGCCAGTATGAAGGGGCAACTTTTAGAGATTACGAAATCAACGGGATATGCGGCTGTGTTGATGCTGAAAAAGTTAGAGTTGATGAGCAAAAGTTTGGAGCGGATTGCCAATGATCAAGAAACTCAACGGCAATTTTTAGCGTCGGTGTTGGAAGAAATTCGTTCCCAAAAAGACCTTTATGAGTTGCAATTAGAAATTAATGCGTTACAGGCAGATACCGCAAAATTAGTAGATATTGCGCTCAATTTCGATGAGTATATGAAGCCTTTTATGGGCAATTTTCAGACTTTGTTAAACAATGTGGCTCAGGTAGATCAAGAATTATCAAAGGCCATGGGAGAAATTAACAATATTGCCCGTTTATTAGAGTCTCAACAGTTTGGCAACCTAGAACGAGACCAAGAATCTCAACGGATTGCGGATTTTTTAATTACGGGAGAATTGAAAAAAGATCGTTTGCAAGACGCATTGGATTCGATGGATGGAGTTGCATCGGGAGCGGAATTTGATGCGACTTTATTAGCAACGGGGCGAGACTTATCCCTAGAGGATTGTTT
>JAYKIP010000279.1:0-5971 GCA_035286205.1 Merismopediaceae cyanobacterium | reverse complement strand
AAGGGCAAAAGACCTGGGCTAGAGAGAAAAGCCTCAGTGGGTTCTTCCCATAAGCGTATCACACGATATTGATGACGGGTCTCTCTCAATTCAAAGGTTTCTTGATAAACCAAGGGCGAACGGGTGGATTTCAGATAAATCACCACTTGATAAAGCGTTTTGTTGGGAAAACGACGATAAATACGAACACAGTAATCCAACATCCGAAATCCCATCTTATCATCGGGTTCTGTCTGAAATTCGAGATGCAAAACCATATCATCCGACTGCACGAGAATCAACGCGTCAGCCCGAATCGGTTCAAGGGAAAGTTCCTGAGGACTTAGTTCAGTTAACTTGACCGGTTTTCCCAATAACCAAGTGGCATAATCTTCGGAGAAGGATTCGGTTAAAAATTTACAAAGGGCATCAAACATTGTTAGACTGAATGTTAGTATTTTTAATCTTAATCAATTAAGATATTCTCCCCTGAGTCGGCTAAATTGGCATCCCATTCGACATTGGGCATGGATTCAAAGGCATGACGCACATATTCTTCCCATAGGCCCCGCATTTTCGCGAGGTAGGGATCGCCTAATCGTAATTGCAATTTATGACAGAGGGTTAAGCTATCATTGTTGTACATTACTAGGTGAATCGGTGGGCCAACGGAAATATTAGATTTCATGGTGGAGTCAATGGATAATAAGGCACATTTAGCCATGGCCTCTAGGGGGGTATCATAGGTGATGGTACGGTCTAATAGAGGCTTACCGTATTTGGTTTCCCCAATTTGTAAAAAGGGCGTTTCTTTGGTGGCTTGAATGTAATTTCCCTGGGGATAAATCAGATATAATTGGGATTCTTCGCCGCGAATTTGACCGCCTAATAAAAAATTACACTGAAAATCAATTTTGTCTCGTTCTAACCAATGGCGATCGCGGTCTTGAATTTCTCGGACTTTGTTGCCAATATAGTGGGCCACCTCATTCATACTGCTTAAATTGTGAAGATTATGGGGTTCTTCACTGCGAATATCCCGCTTAATTTGATGAATCACCCCTTGGCTAACCGACAGATTCCCCGATGTGCAGAGGATGATCACCCGCTCCCCGGTCACAGAAAAATCAAAGAGTTTCCGGTAACTGGAAATGTAGTCCACACCGGCATTCGTGCGGGAATCCGCTCCCATAACAATGCCAAAACGGTTAATCAAGCCCAAACAATAGGTCATAGCCAATTTTTCTCGTCAATCTGATTATTATCAATTTAATTTCATTAGTTTAAACGGTATGATCATCGTTATCTGCTAATAATCCTGAAAAAATTACGTTCCCATGACCAGTCATCCCCTCGGTTCTGTGATTCAAGGTTCCCTGAGTCAAGGCTTAGAAGTTCGTCTGTACCCAGATGTTTCGGTGGAGGAGATGCGAGTCGGGAAATTTTTGGTGGTGCAAGGGACGCGATCGCGGTTTTTTTGTCTCTTAACGGATGTCTCGTTGGGAACAGCTAACCCCCGGATTTTGGCCAATCCGCCCAGTGTGGAAGATACCTTGATGCGCGAGGTCTTGGCGGGGAGTGGGACTTACGGGACGATTGAATTGGCTCCGATGTTGATGTTTACGCCGGTTGAGGGGAAAGCCTCAGCAACTACCTCCTCGAATAATGGCAACGGTTTGGGGTCTTTTGAGGTACAAAGTGGGGCAGAGATGGAGTTATTACCCGTGAAAACCATTCCGGCCCATTTTAGCCAGGTTTTAGAAGCCAATGAAAGCGATTTTCGTGCCGTTTTTGGGTGGGAAGATGACCCCCATCGTCGCAATTTTGCCATCGGTCAACCGTTGGATATGGATGTCCCGGTTTGCTTGGATTTAGACCGCTTTGTGGAGCGCAGTAATGGGGTTTTTGGTAAATCCGGCACGGGTAAATCCTTTTTAACTCGACTCTTAATTTCGGGGATTATTCGCAAACAGGCGGCGGTTAATTTAATGTTTGATATGCACTCGGAATATGGTTGGGAAGCCATGCGAGAAGGGAAAACGGTATCAACGGTGAAGGGTTTACGGCAATTATTTCCCGGTGAAGTGGAAATTTTTACCCTGGATGCGGAATCTACCCATCGTCGGGGGGTAAGGGGAGCGCAGGAATTATTTTTAAGTTTTGAACAGATTGAAATTGAGGATATTCGTTTAGTGGGTTTTGAATTAGGCTTATCGGAGGCGGCGTTAGATAATGCGAATATTTTATTTTCCGAATTTGGGCGTTCCTGGATTAATCGTCTTTTGCAGATGAGCAATGAAGATATTAAGATTTTTTGTGAGGAAAAACAGGGCCATGCCGGTTCCATTATGTCCCTACAACGGAAATTAAAACGCTTAGAAAGTTTAAAATATTTACGCTCTGTTTGCCAACATAATTATGTGGAACAGGTTTTACAAGCTTTAGAGGCGGGCAAAAATGTGGTGATCGAATTTGGTTCCCAATCTAATTTACTTTCCTATATGTTGGCGACTAATATGATTACCCGGCGGATTCATAGTACCTATGTTAAAAAAGCCGAAAAATTTCTGCAAACCAAAAATCCCAGCGATCGCCCCCGGCAATTAGTGATTACCATTGAAGAAGCCCACCGCTTTTTGGATTCTAGTATTGTGCATCAAACGATTTTTGGCACGATCGCCCGCGAAATGCGAAAATATTTTGTCACCTTGTTAATTGTGGATCAACGACCATCGGGGATTGATAATGAAGTAATGTCTCAAATTGGCACGCGCATTACCTGTTTACTGAACGATGAAAAGGACATTGAAGCCATTTTTACCGGGGTTTCGGGGGGGCAAAATTTGCGTTCTGTTCTCGCTAAATTAGATTCTAAACAACAGGCGTTAGTATTAGGCCATGCTGTCCCCATGCCCGTTGTGGTTAAGACTCGTCCCTACGATCAACAGTTTTATCAGGAAATTGGTGTCCAGGATTGGTCAAGTTTAGCTGATGAGGAGTTATTGGCCGCCGCCGCCCTAGCGAAAGCCGATTTAGGGTTTTAATTATCCTTGGATTCCTTCAACAATTTTTATTATGATTTTGATTGAAAAAAGATGAAAGCCTTTATCCAAAAATTCTTCTATGTGGTCGGTACCTATCGTCGCTATCTATTAAGCGTTTTATTTTTCTTTACTTTAACCTCTTTAATAGATGCGATCGGCATTGGATTAATTGGCCCCTTTATTAATATTGCTTCTAGTCCCCAGCGATTAGCCAAATATCCTTTGGCCCAGGCGATCGCCGATGGTTTAAATTTACCCAATTTGGACTATTTAATTCCCTTGCTGGGTTTAACGATTGTGGTCATTTTTTTACTACAATTTTTACTATATTTTATTGCCCAGGGCTATATCTTTAATTTTATTGCCAAACTCAAGACTTCCTTAACGGTACGTTTAAGTCAAGCTTATCTACAAGCTCCCTACATTTTTCATTTAACCAAAAACTCGGCCACGATTGGCAAAAATATTGCCATTGAAACCCATAGTTTTGTCGCCCAATGCCTTTCCCCTCTGATGCGTGTGGTGACCAATGGGATTATTCTGATCGTTTTATTACTGTTATTGGCAAAGACGGATTTTACCTTCCTGTTATTAATTCTCTTAACTATTGTGCCAGTGGCGATCGCCTTTAAATATTTTAGCCCTCGATTAAAACAGTGGGGGAAAACTTCCTCCGTTGCCCAGGAAAGAATTTTAACTATTTTAAACCATGCCTTTGGGAGTATCAAAGACACCAAAATTATTGGCAGTGAAAACTATTTTTTAGACCAGATTGAAAGTCAAGTTAAACTACAAAGTCAAGCCAGTTCTAATTTTCAGTTTTTTCAAATAATCCCGCCCCTGATTGTCAAAAATAGTCTGGTAATTTTTCTCATTCTATTTGTCTCCATTGGCACAGTCTTTTTTGCGGGCTACATGAAAAACATTGCGGGAGTGATGACGGTTTTTGCAGTGGCGGCGATTCGTTTAATTCCCTCGTTAAATTTAATTATCCAAGGCTTAGGGCAAATTAAAAATAATCTTTACACTTTGGACGTGCTTTATACGGATTTAAAAGAGGTGGAAACCCAGACAAAATCCTTACCCAAAGTAGCTTTAAGCCTTTCTGAATCCCATACCCTGAGCTTTAATCGGGAACTCACCATTGAAAATCTCAGTTTTGCCTATCCCCAGGTGGAAGAACTAGCCCTGAAGGAAATTCGTTTCAAAATTAACCGGGGGGAATCCATTGGGTTTATTGGAAAATCAGGGTCAGGAAAAACGACATTAGTAGATGTGATTTTAGGTCTTTTAAAGCCCCAATCGGGAGATATTTTGGTAGATGGAATTTCCATCTATGAGGATTTACGCGGTTGGCAAAATTTAATCGGTTATATTCCCCAATCTATTTTTCTCACCGATGAAACCATTGAAGAAAATATTGGCTTTGGCATTCCCCAGGGACAAATTGATCAAGCTCGTTTAGCCCAGGTGATTAAAACGGCTCAATTAGAAGATTTAATTGCCCAATCTCCCCAGGGATTAAAAACGCCGGTGGGGGAACGGGGCGTGCGATTATCGGGGGGACAACGGCAACGGATTGGGATTGCTCGCGCTCTGTACCATGAACGGGAAATTTTAGTGCTGGATGAAGCCACTTCTGCGTTGGATAATGAAACGGAACAGTTAGTTAGTGATGCGATTAAAGCGTTATCAGGGCAGAAAACGCTGTTAATTATTGCTCACCGATTAACGACGTTGGAACATTGCGATCGCCTTTATGTGTTAGAAAAAGGACGAATTGTACGAGCGGGAAGCTATCAAGAAATTGTCTTAAATGCTCCTCCAGAAGATGAATAATGAAGATTAATGACCCAGAAATCCCAAGGAAACGGGGCGGTTGTGGTAACATATACCGCTTAGTAACCCTATTTTTTTGATGAGTTCTGCCCTGGCTTTCATGTCCGACTCAGCGATCGCCCCTGAGCAATCCCCTTTAATTCTGAAGACCTTGCCGGATTTTCCGATCTCCGGTCAGCATTGTGCTTGCCGTATTCAACAACAGATAGACCTCCTCTTGCTGGCGATCGAGGCCCTGGAGCTAGGAGCCGCCGAACAAATGCTAGAAACCGTTGAGCAATTAGAGTTACAATCCCTGATCAAAAATCGGTTAGACCTCTGGCGATTGCGTTCCACCAATCCCTGGCGACGTTCCTATAATCGCCGTCTGTTGACTCTTGAACAGGCCAAAGCCCTCGTCTTGATCGCGAATCTGCGGGCCAAACACCTAACCGTAACCATTCGTCAACTGTTGTTAGCGGAACAGCAAATGCGGGAGAAAAATTTGCCGGTGGGAGCGAATTTTATTCTGTCGGAATATCTGGACCGGTTTCGCGCCCATTTTAGCAGTCGCATGAATCCCCGCCGGGCGAAGGTTTCGGTCTATTTGGGGTCAGAGGAAGCCCTCAATGATTTTGCCCTATTACTCCTGAAGCAATTACTTTTTATTACGGGAACGACCGGGATGCAACGCTTTTGGGTCAGCTTATTTGATGGAGAAGTTGCGTGAATATTTTACGACAGTATAGTTTGCCCAATTGTACGTTAGTCCTAGAAGGTCTGACCAATAGTAGCGATCCCGCCGAGCTCCGTCCGCCCCTCGACCTAGTGACACAAGTGCAGTGTTCTTTTCTGGGGATTGCTCAACCTCTAGTGGGAGGAAGGGCCTTGCTAGAAAATTTAGCGAAGGCGGTCAATCTCTATGCCCAGGAATGTTTAAGCGGGGTACATCGTCCCAGGGAAACGGGCACGAGTGAGGATGATCGGGTGGAATTAAAACCCTCGGAAGACCCGGCCCACCATCAACTGGTCTGGTATCCTCCCGCCGAACTCCATCAAGCTCCGGTTCAATTAAATCTTTCGACGGTACAGCTTTTTGATTTGGTGGAAGCGGTGGATCAATTTATGGC
>JAYKIP010000278.1:0-10269 GCA_035286205.1 Merismopediaceae cyanobacterium | reverse complement strand
GGGTCACGGTGATTGCCCTGGCGGTGATGATGCTCAAACGTTAGTCTAGCGATGACATTTCTAGATCATCCCGTTTAGAAAAGCCCCAGGCAAATAAAACAATAATGACCGATAAAACCATCCATTCTGGGGGAACATAACTTGGCATTAAAGCCTTTAAAAATAGACGAACCCCTACCCAAAAAATCGTTAAATAAGCCGCATCCTGAAGGTAAGTAAATTTATTTAACCAGGTAATAAATAATTCAGCTAAAAAGCGTAGGGCTATGACTCCAATAATTCCCCCCGTCAAGACCAACCACAATTCATTGGAAAGGGCGATCGCCGTTGTCACACTATCCAAAGAGAACGCTAAATCCGTCACCGCAATAAAAGGAACCACCTGCCAGAAAAAATTGCCCTGAACCGGTAATAAACTCGGTGGGGTTTCGGCTTCGTTATCGCTCCATCTAGCCCAAAAATATTTGCCGGTTAAACCTAACAGGTATAAAGCCCCGGCCAGTTGAAATTGCCAGAACTGTATCACCCAGGTCGCCAAAATAATCAAGGTGATGCGTAGAATAAAAGCCCCTCCTAATCCCCAATTTAAGGCTCGCTTTTGATGCTTTTCCTCCGGTAAATGTTGAACCAGAGCCGCCAAAGCCACTGCATTATCTGCCGATAGTACCGTTTCTAAGGCCACTAAACAACATAAAATACCCAGGGTATTCAGGAAGATATTTTCGCTCACTAGCTGAGAAATTTGGGCTAACATAGGAGTTAAGGATAGAGGAATAAAAGAACAGAAAAATTAACCAGAAAGAACCAAAACAAAATCAGTCAGCTAACTGCTATTTTCGCTATTCAAAAACGGTAGCACTTAACGGATTTAAGGGAGCCGTAAACAGATAAAACATCACCCCTGAGCCTAAAATTAAAATAGCCAAGCTAAACAAAATCACCCATCGGTCGGCCGGTTCATAGGTGTCTTCTTCAATGTCGTGGCGAACCGCAAAATAGTGTTGTGTGGAAAGGATTACCGTGACTAACCCGACGATAGAAAAAATTAAGCCGAGTTTCCAACCGTTGCCAGGGGTATGGACTTCCGGGGTTTGAAACAGGCGTAAACGAGCAATTAAAACCCCAAATCCCATCAAGGCGATCGAACTCCGCATCCAGGAAAGATAGGTTCGCTCATTGGCTAAATGATCACGAATCCGCGAAGAACGTCGGGGTTTAACAACGATTTCGGCTGGGGTTGGGGTGACCGTCTCCGAGGGGGAATGGGACCGCATGGTTTTAAAGGGAAGAAACATGGCTAGAGGAAGACTCAACAATTATTATAAAAATAAATTAAAGGAAAAACAAACAGTAATTATTATCAATAGAAAAACTTTAATAACTGATAGCTTTTACTTTCCCAAAGAATCCAAAGACCGAGGCTGATTAACACCCAGGGAACGACTTTGTGACCTTGACGGGTAATGAGTTTGCCAATGCGGGGATGACGGGTTAAACCATAGGCGATCGCACACCAAACAGCAACGAGAACCAGAAAAACGGTAAGTACGACGCACAGTTGTCGCCAGGATAAACTGGCAAAGAATGGCACATAAATGCCGATATTATCGCCTCCATTCGCTAAAGTAATTACAGCCATACTATAGGTTTGAGGGGCCAGAAAAGAACTGAAGGGAGATAAAAAACCATACTTTTTACGGGGTTGCGTGACGCTCTGAGGGGTGGTTGGGGAGACAGCTTGCGGGATAATCGGTTGGCCCTCATTTTCATCCTCTGCTCCTTGAATAACCTGTTTTAAACCAATGACAATTGGCACCAAACCGAGTAAGCCAATCCAGGGACGGGGAACGATTAACCCCCCTAAAAAGCCCGGTAAACTGAGCAACAATAAAACGAGAAATCCTAGATATTGACCCAAGACAATATGGCGAATTTGCCAACGGGAATGTTTTGATGAATTCATCACCGTATCCGTTGGGGTATGGGCCGGCGGATGAACCTGAGCAAAGAAAAACATTAAAATCAGGATGTCATCGAGGTTGGTCGCGGCAAAGGCAGAAATCGCACTGAGAATCGTTGGTAACAGCCACCCCATAGTCACAACGCCATCCGTTTACGAAGAGGGGTCTTTGGAAATAATGGGGACGGAGGGTTCTGCATAGGCGGCGGTTGAACGATTTAAGGGATTGAGGGTCAGAAGACATCCAGCACTCAGAATTAAGGCCAGCACCGTTAAACCACGATGTTCTAAGGTATGACTATCAATTAAGATGAGAATCCCCAAACCAATCAGAACAAAGGGAACAATAAAATTACCGTAACGGGTCAGGTTTTCCGCAATCACTTTAATTTTGGTTAATTGGTAAGCAGCATAACACCAAAAGCCAACCAGAACAAAAAATTCTCCCAAAATAATCGTTAAACTCTGCCAGGAACTACTCGCAAAGAGGGGCATATAAATCCCGATATTGTCACCGCCATTGGCAAAGGTAATCGCCGCAACGCCGTAGGTTTGGGCCGACAGTAGGCCACCGCTCGCTGGGGGATAGGGGGTCGGAATTGCTTGGGTTTCCTCCGAGTCATCCGTGTTAAAGAAACGACTTAAACCGATGAAAATCGGGATTAATCCTAAAAGTCCGATCCAGGGACGGGGTAATAATAATCCACCAAAAAAGCCGGGTAAACTGGCTAAGACCAGGGCTGCAAATCCTAGATATTGACCCGTAACAATTTGCCTACGCCTAAAATGGGTACTCACTTGGGTAAAAAAGAGCAGTAAAATTAAAATATCGTCTAAGTTTGTGGCACAAAAGGCCGTAATTCCTGTCGGTACTGCGGTGAATAATCCCAAATCATTCATGCTGTTGCTCCCAAATGTCACTTTGACTAAGCTTTCTATAATTTCGATACTTCTAGTGTAGGGAGGATAACCTATCAGAGCAAATAGTCTTGTTTGTTGTTTTGATAACTTGAATTTATGCAATAACTTAATACGTCCAATTTTGTTTGGTTTGTAGGCTATAGGTTCCGTCTTTGACATTAATGCGTTCAGGAATCAATTTTAAGTCCCGAAAGAGATTGGCTTGGTGTTGTAAGGCCCTTAAGGTGGGTTCATCAATGGGAATAATCGCTCGCTCTAAGCTCCGTTTTTGTAAGCTTGCGACGATCGCCGGATCTAATTGATGATGATCAGCTAGACGTTGAGCCGCTTCTAATTCTTGTTTTTTGGCCCAGGCACCGGCTTCATTCACTTCTTCTAAAATGACTTTTAATATATCGGGATAATCGCGGACTAATTCCGGAATAGCGTAGTAGAGGGTCGGCACTTCTAGGGAGGCGTGATCGCCAAAAATGGTTTCTAAATCGGCAATACAACGTCCTGGGTAAGCACTGCGGGTCTGGGTCGGAGTATAGGGAACCCACACCACCCAGGCATCGATTTCCCCCCGTCGAAATTGAGGCAAAGCCTCCGGTTGAGTTAAATAAATTGGCTCAATATCACTATAGTCTAACCCGACTTTTTCTAAGGCACGAATCAGCACATAATGGGCACTTGAGCCTTGATCAAAACCAATTCTTTTGCCTTTTAAGTCCGCTAAGGTCTGTATGGGGGAATTTTCCAAAACTAAAATGGCTTGACCTTTCGGGGCGGTATATTTATCCCTAGCCACTCGGACAAAGAGATGTTCAGCCGCCTGGGAAAAAATACTGGCAGTGCCTCCCCCACCACAAAAGTCAATGGTGCCATTACTCAGGGCTTCAATTAAACTGGAGGCCGCCAAAAAACTTGACCAGGTAACCGTCATCCCTAAAGGCTCTAGTTTCTGCTCTAGAAATTTTTGCGTGCGTAACACTTCTAGACTGGTCATTCCTTCCGGGTAACCGATTTTAAGTTGTTTTAAGCGTCGCGCTTGCTCGGCGAGGGGGGTTAAATTAGCCTGTTTGGTATGGTGAGAAAACCAACGATCTAAAAGAATACAAAAGAGAATACCCCCAACAAAAAGACTAATGGTTTCTATTAAGCGACGGGTCGTATTTTGGGGGAGGGTAAATTGACTAATAAAGGTCGAAAAATTCTGATTTGCGTCATTATTCGCAACGGTAGAAGCGGTAGGAAAGATCCCGAAAACCAGGCTAATGATCAAACTGGAACTAAACAGACGAAGCCAATGGTAGGGGGTCAAGCGTTGGGACAAAATATGCCGCGATCGCCCTCGGTACCGATAAAGTCTAGTCAAAAAGGAAAACATGATAACGGAATCGCCTACCTCCTTAACGCTGATGATCGAGTATAGCTTGATCCTCCCTGGAGATGAGGGTTCTAGTTCCATAAAAAATTTTTATGAATAAAATGAATCATTTGTTACAAGGAAAAATGTTGCCCCAATGCTATGGTTTTTGAGAACGACAGAAAAGGCGAAAACAAGCTTTTTAGAATGTTGTCAATGACTGGGGGGATCTGCTCTGCTTAAAGTGTCTAATCTCGTTTAACGAATTAGCCTTAAAATTTTGGAATTATTGTCAGCAAAATTAAAATTTAGCAAGGTTAATAATGGATTGGTTACTGGCAACCATTAAAATTGCTCTAGCTACAGGAGTTGCGACGACGTTTGACGATAATATTTATCTGACCGGATTTTTTAGTGAAGTCAATCGTACCTTTCGCCCCAAGCACGTGGTGGTAGGAGAATTACTCGGATTTACCGCTTTAATTAGTGTTAGTTTAATTGGGTTTTTAATTGGTTTAGTGATTCCCTCTAATTGGATCGGTTTACTCGGCATTTTACCCATTCTCATTGGCTTTAATAACCTGCGTTTATTGTTACTCAATCGAGATGATTCCCATTATAATAAATCTGTTAACTTGCGTAAAAATGCCCGTTTTCATGGCTTTCAGTCTCGGCGATTGTCCCTCTGGGATGTAATCCGCGATCGCCAAACCTATCAAGTTTCGGCTGTAACCATTTCTAATGGTGGTAATAACCTCGGCATTTATATTCCCCTCTTTGCGAGTAGTAGTTGGCAAAATTTAGCGGTCATTATTCCCATTTGTTATTTAATTGTTGGGACTTGGTTATTCATGTCTTACCATTTAACCCGACAGCCGGGCATTGCTTTTGTGTTGAGTCGTTACGCTGGTAAACTATTTCCTTTTGTTTTAATGTGGTTAGGGTTACGCATTATTTTAGACAATGAATCCTATAAACTTTTATTGCCCTTTACCTAACAATTAACGCATGACCCTAGAGCAGTTACGCATTTTTTTAGCGGTTGCTGAACATTTACACTTTACCAATGCGGCGGATGCTCTCTACATTACTCAGCCGGCGGTGAGTGCAGCCGTTCAAAGTTTAGAGTCGGAATATGGGGTGAAATTATTTCATCGTATTGGTAGAAGAATTGAAATTACTTCCGCCGGAATCATGTTACAACAGGAAGCCCAAAAAATTCTCGATCAGGTGGCATTAACGGAACGGGGTTTGCGGGAGATGAATAATTTACAACGGGGAGAACTGAACTTAGGAGCTAGTTTAACCATTGGTAACTATTGGTTACCGGAAAAAATTAGTCAATTTAAGCGAAAATATCCAGGCATTTCCGTAAATTGCACCCTGGCGAATGCGGATGATATTTGTGCTGGCACAGCAACGGGATTATTTGATCTGGGCATTATTGCCGGGGATGTGAAATCCAGTCATCAAAAGGTATTAATAACGGAGATTATTGGCAGCGATCGCCTACAAATTATCGTGGGGGAAGCCCATCCCTGGTTTAATCGAGAAAGTATTCCCTTAAAGGAATTATTAACCACTTCTTGGGTCATGCGAGAAGCGGGATCAGGAACACAACAAATTTTTGAACAGACCTTACAAAGTTGGGGGATTAATCCCCAAGCCCTCAAGATTATTCTCATTTTTAATAGTAGCGAAATGGTGAAAGCGGTCGTTGAAAGTGGTGTGGGTGCAACCGCCTTACCGGCCTTAATGGTCAAGAAAGAATTGAAGTTAAAAACCCTCCATGCCGTCCAAATAGCCGATTTACCCTCCCCAGAAGAAGCAGAAATTGTTCGACCCATTTTAAAACTCAAGCATTTACAACGGTTTCAAACACGTATTTCCCAAGCCTTTGAAGAAATTTTAGATTCTGAAATTGATTCTGAAAATTGATCCTGAATATTGATTCTGAAAATTAAGGTGAGGTGGGAACCAATTGATTTAAATCCAAAAACTTATGATTTCTGTCCCCCACCATTAATGGTAATGTTCCATTCCATTTATCAATCGCCTGTTTTTGTAACAGTTCAGGACTTAGGGTCGCTTTAATCAGCCGTTGGGCCTCCGCTTCTCCCCTTGCCCAATTCACCCTAGCTTCCGCTTCCTTGATCGCTTTTTGGGCAATAAATTCCGCTTGTTTAGCTTCCTGTTCAGCCACTTGTTTCGCCTCTACCGCATTCCGAAATTGCTTAGAAAAATGAATGTGAACTAAAGACAGATCATCCACCACAATATGATAATGACCCAGGCGATCGCGGAGAACCGAATCCACTTCCCCCTTAACCTGTTCCCGTTTTGCAATAATTTCCTCGGCTGTATAACGAGCTAAAACCGCTTTAAGCACCTCTTCAATCGCGGGATCAATAATGCGATCAATCACCTTCTCTCGATTGCCCACTTGTTCAAAAATGCGATCCACTTCTTCCGGCACCAAATGCCAATTTAACGCCACATCACTAAAGACATCCTGTAAATCTTTAGAAGAGGCTTCAGCTTCAATTTCTCGCTTTTGTACCCGCACTGTGACAATTTCCACCGTGTTCACGACCGGCAGAATGGGATGTAATCCCTCCGTTAATAATGGCTTCTGGATTTTACCAAAAGTTAATAAAATGCCCCGATGACCAGGAGGAATAATCACAAAAAAAGTCGAGAGCAGGGCAATGATGAGTAATACTAAAATTAAATTTCCAATCAATCGTTTACTCGAATTTTTAGTATTAGGTAAGGGCACATTGGGCGACTTAATCAAATCCGAGGAGATTGAATGATTCACAAATATCATAGGATTAATTGAATGCGGCTTCGTTAAAGAAACGATGGGCTAAGGGTTTAATAAAAATCTGTTGACCAACTTTTAATGCCAGATGATCAAAATGATTGCGGTGTAAATAAACGTCAAAATCAAAGCCTTCAGAGTCCGCTAACTGTAAACGAATTTCTGCCCCTAAAAATGTGACACGCTGGATGATCGCCGGGGCAGTTTGGGGACTGGGATTTACTAAAATTTGCATTTCGTGGGGACGCACAAATAAGGGCTTGCGGGGATTTTCGGCAAGGATTTCTTGAACGAAACGGCTATGGGGAGGCATGACATTAACGGCTCCAATAAAACCCATAACAAAAGCATTCGCAGGATGATCATAAATGTCGGCAGTGGTTCCCACTTGTTCAATTTTGCCCTGATTCATAATCACAATCTCATCGGCGACTTCCATGGCTTCTTCTTGATCATGGGTAACAAAAACCGTTGTCACGGGAATTTCTTGATGTAAATGACGCAACCAAGCCCTTAATTCTTTGCGGATTTTTGCATCTAAAGCTCCAAAGGGTTCATCTAACAATAACACCTGGGGATTGACGGCTAAGGCTCTAGCAAGGGCCACTCGTTGACGTTGACCGCCAGACAGTTGGTTAGGATAGCGATCGCCGAGACCTTCCAGTTTAATTAAAGCTAATAATTCCTCAACCCGTTGCTTTTTCTGAGCCGGAGCAACCCGACGAACATCTAACCCAAAGGCAATATTTTCCCGAATAGTCATCTCTTTAAACAGAGCGTAGTGCTGAAACACAAAACCAATATTGCGACGACGCACATCCAGATAGGTCGTATCTTGCCCATTAATTATAATTTGTCCTTGATCCGGGGGTTCCAAACCGGCGATCGCCCTTAACAGCGTAGATTTCCCGGAGCCGGAGGGCCCCAACAAAGCCACTAGGGAATTTTCCTTAATATGTAAATTAATCTCCCGGAGGGCGCGAAACCGACCAAAAATTTTAAAAACGTCTCGAATTTGAATACCCATATTCACTCTGAAGAAACATAAGGGGCTATCAGGCTACTTGTCGCAAGTGTATCACGAAACAATCTTAAAACATCCTGATTTTATTTTTGTTTAATTTTTATCGGTGTTTCGTTGAGATTTCCGTGTTTTTTGTAACAAATCGCACAGGTTTTTTTGACGAGCCAGGGGCCACCGTCGGACAATCAGCAGAACCTAACGATTTATCCCTGCCGATAGTTGTGTCCTTTAGTGGGTGTTATTGCGATGAAATGCTTCAAATTTTCCCAGAATCACCGGCTTAAGCCGCTTTTAAGTCTGTTTTTAGCGAATTTTATTTTCTTGCTGGGTTTCCTCCTGGTGGCTCCTGCTCAGTCCCTCAGCATTAATGCGGCCCCGGATACTGCGACCTCCGTTCCTACTGCCGTCAATCCATCTCCGGACTCTCCCGCTACACCCTGGCAAAAGCTAACCACTCAAACCGAGCAATCCTTTGCCAAAAGTCGTACTAAAATTGAAACGGCGATCGCGGATTTAAGCCGTCAACTAGAGCAAATTTTGACGACGACCGATCCTATCCAGCGAAAACAATTGAAAAAAGACCTCGAAAAGAGACAGGATGCCCTTGAAAATGCGGCGGATAAACTCGATGATTTAGCAGAAAAATGGGAAGATGTGAGTCCTAAGTTGCTCAAAGCGAAAGACCTTTCCCCAGAAGAACGGAGCCAACGGCAAGAAACCTTACAAGCGACAGTAAACCGTTTCAATGAAATTGCTCAAGCGGTTAATCAACTGGCAGACAATGCCGAACAAGCCAAAGACCAAAATACCCCCGAATTGCGTACCCAAATTGAACAGCAAAGTCAACAGATTTATCAACTCCTCGACCAAACCCAACAAGCCCTTCAGGGGGTTAATCCTGGAGCCTAAAAAGCGGTAAACCATCCCGAAAAACTCGTAATTCCCCTGGCGATAATGCTGTCCACACTTCATTATCTGTGAGGGGAATCGTCGCTATAATGGCCACCCGATCCTCTGGGGTTGTTAAGGACTGAAAATCAACGGTAATATCCTCATCAATGAGATGGGCCACCGCAAAGGGAGTCTGACGGATTAAATAGTGTAACTGGGTAGAACAAAGAAGACCAGAGAATTGAGTATTGGGTCTTATATCAATTTTTCCTAGCCTTGCTTTCCATGATTACCCATCTGCTCATTTGGGCATTTCTCCCCCTACAACTTTTTCTCCTCTTAGCGATTTTAGTGTCGGTGGCTCCCCAGAGTCTGGAGTGGGACAACGCTATTTTATTCAATCTCTATCAAACGGCAAATCCTTTTTTAGATCGCTTGGCTCAAAGTATCACAACTTTAGGCATTTACGGGGGAACTTTACCCATTATTATTTTATTATCTGCCCTATTAACCTATCAAAAACAGTGGTGATCGCTGTTTTATGTGGTAATCATCGCCTACTTGTTGACTCAAGTGTGAGGGGAGTTAGTCCAAGAAAAAGTAGCTTGTTTGATAGCTTCATAATTAGCATTTAATTCGGGTTCTAAGAGTAAGATGGCTGTAATCCGTCGGGCCATATCTTGAACCTCACGGACTTCTTCTAATTTTAGCGAACGACCTAACAAAGAAAATTCTCGATAACTCAGCCATTTTTTAATAACTTGATAACCGCCAATAGTATAGTCCCAAACTCGTTGAGGAATATTTTTCCAGTAGGCTATTTCATTAAGATAAATATAATAAGTAATATTGCCTAATAGTTGATTAACTTGTTCAGAATTAAGTTGTAGATTTTGCTGGAAATAAGTTAATTCTTTGTCAGAAAATGCTCTTTCAATTAACTTGCCTTTGCCAGGCATGGTAACGCCTTGTTTACCACTATGTCCCCAACCCACGTTAATACTAAAATCCCCTGCATCAGGATTTAATTGTTGATTATTGACATGGGAGATAACAGCAATTTGTTTTAAGTTAGTCAAAGATTTATTAACTAAACTTGGGTTTTCGGTATCTAATAGCTTGGCGACTTTTTGACCTAATTGAGCGGAGTTAAGTAATAATGCTTGAGAATTGGGTAAAGGAATACGCGGAAAATCCTGGCGAATCCCATCAGCATTTTCTGTTAAATATAAAGGTGAATAACCGATCGCCAGGGCATGATACCAAATTAAACTCGCTGTTTCCCCATCTTCATCAGGATT
>JAYKIP010000277.1:0-3230 GCA_035286205.1 Merismopediaceae cyanobacterium | reverse complement strand
TCAAAATCGGGAAGCGTTGAGCCAAAATACTGAATGCCTTGGCAAAAATCGGGCGCGGTCATAGGGTTCTTGATTCCTTCTCAATGATCATGATTGATCAATCTTAGCGTTTTCGGGTCAAGAGACTTCAATCTATTTTAGCCAGTCGGTAAATAGACAAAAATCAATGATTATTCAGCCAGGCTTTTTGCTCCCCTCAAGTTGGAGTACGGGACAAAAAAGGTTAATTTGGGAGGGAACAATACCCTAACCCCAAGCTTGAAGACTTTGTTTAATCAACTATTTTTATAACTCCCCGAGTAGGATTCGAACCTACGACCAATCGGTTAACAGCCGACCGCTCTACCGCTGAGCTATCGAGGAATGCTCTCAACAGTTTTTAATCTTAACATTAGTCCTTTGTAAATAGCAAGCTCTCCTGCCAAACTTTTTTATCCCCCTTGACTCCCTCTCTCTCATCCGCCGCGATCGCCCCAACGATCTATCCTTAAACAAGAAGCTATTTTCCCCTCGCCCCATGTTGACCCATCACCGCATTCCCGTTTGTCTCTCCCTCATGTCAACGGACTTACCCATTTTAAGTACCCTGGAAACCGCCGCCACCCTTTACGTGCGAGAGTCTGACCGATTTCACCTGATCCTCCACCAATCCAAGGAAATTCCCGTCGGGCTTCATCAAGAGGTCTTAGTACCCGCCGCCCCCCAACTCCTCTGGTTAGAACTCTCCTCCCGGCGCGTGATTATGACCCTCCAGGGCAATACCCAATTTTCCTATCGGCATTTTTGGGAAAGGGGGGTTTATGGCATTAGTCGCTACTGGCTGAATGAAGGCAAGCAACACCTGAGCGATTCCTTCCGCTTACGCAACTTCACCCGTGACCTAACCCTCATCGGTCAACAATTACCGGAATTTTTAAGGGTCGAGTACGAACTGTGGACGGGGAGTGTCTGCCTAGGGCATTACGTTTTACATTTAGAACTCTATCATTGAGCCTCGGATCGCCCAGTCGAGTAATTCCATCGGATGGTGGAGCAACAGTTGATAGCCTTGCTGTTGTAAATGCTTTTGAATTTGTAAGGCACAGCCCGGATTGGGAGAGGCAATGATCTTGGCACCGGTATTGCGTAAATTCGTGGCTTTTTGTTGTCCTAGGGCTTCCGCGACCTCCGGCTGCAAGAGATTATAAACCCCCGCACTCCCACAGCACAGGGCCGCATCAACGGGTTCTTTTAAGACCAGGTTGGGAATTTGAGCCAGTAATTGCCGGGGTTGTAAACTAATTTTTTGGCCGTGCAAGAGATGACAAGCATCCTGATAAACAACGGTCACGGGTTCTTTGGCCAAGGGGGATAGGGGGGTCGTTAAACCGACTTCCGCCAGAAATTCCTGCACATCACGCACTTTGGCCACAAATTGTTGGGCTTTTTCCCGATAATCGGGGTCATCGGCCAGAATGTGATGGTATTCCTTGAGGGTATGGCCACAACCGGCGGCGTTAATAATAATAAAATCCACCTCGGTATCGGCAAAACTATCAATCATCTGCCGGGCGAGGGCTTGGGCTTGAGCTTCTTGACCCTGGTGAGCCGGGAGGGCCGCACAACAGCCCTGGGTTTTGGGAATCACCACTTCACAACCATTGGCCGCTAACACCCTGGCCGTTGCTTCATTGACCGGCGAGAAAAAGAGCCGTTGCACACAGCCTAAGACCAGACCCACCCGATACCGTTGATTGCCCTGGGCGGGAATGGTATCCGGATACTGGCGGGTAAAGGATTGACGGGTGATGCGGGGCAGAATGGCCTCCATGGCCGCGAGACGGGGGAAAAAGCGTTTTAAAAGCCCGGTTGCTCTCACCAATTTCTGTAATCCCAAATTTTGATAGACCCACAGCAGGGGAAACAGCAGTTGCAAACGGTGGGGATAGGGAAAGAGATTAAAGATTAACCAACGAATCAGGCGATCGCCCAGGGAGCGGGGGGTATTGCGTTCCACCTGGGGACGAGTAGCGGCAATTAAGCGGTCGTACTGCACCCCGGAAGGACAGGCACTCACACAAGCCAAACAACCGAGGCAGGTGTCAAAATGCTGGGCCGTAGTGGTATCCAGACTGGCCTGACCCTGGTTAATACCATTCATCAGATAAATGCGACCCCTGGGGGAATCGGTTTCCTTGCCGATAATGCGATAACTGGGACAGGTGGCCAAACAAAAACCACAGTGAACGCAACTTTCAATCAGGGATTGGGCGGGCGGATGTTGGGGATCAAAGCCCTGGGGGTTCAGGTCAGCCGGGGTAACAGGGGAAAAATTCGTTTCGAGGGTGGGCATTGGCTAATGGAAGGAAAAGGGGCGATCGCCAGTCAATAATGCTTGTTGGGTTTGCCAATCGTAGGTTTACCTTAACATAGAGCCTTCTTTTAAGGGCGAACGAAGACTCCTAAACCATGGTTAACCCTGGCGGCGGTGACGGGGGAACGATCAATCAGTTGACCCCCTAGGGCCAAGGAAGTCGAACTGCCTCCATCCAGATTCAAGGCTGATCGCATTCCCATTTGTTGCAAAATAACGGCGGTTTCCCCTAGGGTGGGGCCGGTTCCTCCAACCCGGTTATGCAACGCGATCAAGGCCAATTTACCGGATCGATCCACTGCGATCGCACTACGGGAAGCCGTTTGTTTTTGAAACGCCGGATTAAATTTTTCCAACGCCGCATCCAAGACAATTCGCCCCTGGTCAATCAACAGGGGGCCGGCTCCCAACGTATGGGGAAAACTGGCAAAATTGCTAGGACTGGTTTGGCTCTGTACCGTGAGCCGGGTACCGAGCGTGAAGAGATTGGGATTCACCGTACTACCCCGCACGACTAATACATAACCATCGGCTGGGATGGGAAAGGCTAATTGCCCGGCTGGGCCGCCGGTTTGTTGAGCCGTGATTTGATCCCCTTGGATCGTGCTAATCACTTCGTTATCGGTGGCCGGGATGTATTGGTTGCCCCAGTCGGCGGTATAACGGGCTAATCCTTTCTGCACATAGCCGCTATTCAAATAATCTACGGGCAAACGTTGTCCGGTATTCGTTGTGATCGTTTCCTGAAGGCTTAAACGCCCGATCGCATAATTCCCCTGGTCATCCCAGGCGATCGCCCCCCGTTGCAAGATTGGCCCCGACAGCCACCGCCCGGCTTTTTTAATGGCTCCCAGAGGAAATTGGGTCTTGCGATTAA
>JAYKIP010000276.1:0-3852 GCA_035286205.1 Merismopediaceae cyanobacterium | reverse complement strand
TACTTGGACATCTTGTTTAATGGCTAAAAGGCGATCGCCGACTGATTGAGGAGAATCCCAGGTTAAAATTAACTCCATCAGATCATATTTTTCGAGGGATTGAGCCATCCAGGTTTGGGGAGTCACTAGCGGAATTTTACCGGCAATAATACATTCCGTAAAAACCCCCGATGTCCGTTCTCGATAGGCTTGGGAATCGTAGGGAATCAAAATAAAATCACTGAACCAGAGCCATTGCTGATAATCCTCACGACTCAATTGATCCTCAATTAAACGGACAGAAAAACCCAGGGGATGGGCCGTTAATTGGGAACTTTGAGCCGCCACCAGGGTAACAGTTTGAGAAAGTTTCACTGGCTCCCTAACTAAATTTCGCATAATGTCCCAGCCTTTTTCTTCCCTGGGAGAACCAGCCCACCAAGCAATCATTTCCGTCGCATTTTTCGTGAGCGTGAAGGACTCCGGTTTTGTTATATCTGTATGGGGAATGGGCATCACCGTCAATGGTTCAGCAAAATAAGCCCCTAAAACCTTTTGTAAGGGTTCACTATCCGTTAAAAAACGAACATGATCCGCACCGACACGATATTTAATCAGGTGATTAGAGCCACGATATAAACCCCTGGTTTGATCATTGTGGACATCCCGACGATAGAAAAGCCAAACTTGCAAATTCTCAACAGGCATTAACCAAAGGGCTAAGGTTAAAGCGAATAATTGTAAATGAATAAAACGTTCAATAAAAATAATTTTAGGGCATTGTTTAAATTCTGATTTTTGCTCAAAAAAAGTACTAATACTTCTAGCCAATTTGATCACATCATGCCAACGTAATAACTTCGCCCAAAAAGATCCCGGTGCTTCTAAATCCGCAGACCAAAGACAGGAAAATTGTTGCTCAAAAAGCTGATCTGGAGAATTTTGCGGCAATAAAACAAGATGTTCCCAGCCTAATTGCTGAACCGCCCGCCCAACGGATTGATGATAGGGAATAATATGACCTTCTCCCTGCATCAAACAAGGAATTAAGGAAATAAAGATGGGGGAGGATGAAGCTTGAGTCATATTTTCAGCCAGATTGGGGGTACTGATATAATATTTATTTAGAATAAAATTTTTAGCCACTCAAAATTTAGCTTTCTCAATGTAATTTTCAATGACTAATTGCTCTTTTTTCCCCCTTTCAAAGGGGGTAGGGGGATTTTGTAAAGTAATATATTAACTCTACTTAATTGGATGAAACCTCTTTTTTTAATAATTGTAAAGTATCCGATATTTGCTGAAAAACGGGAATATTTAACGCATACTTAGAAAGTAACGGCAGAGTTTCCTTACCTCGACCGGTTAACACTAATAACGGTTGACAGCCCGCTTGAACGGCGGCCTCTATATCACTGGGCGCATCACCTAAAAAATAGGATGAAGATAAATCAATATCATGCTTTTCCGCCGCTTCCTTTAACATTTGGGGGGACGGTTTACGACAATCACAGCCTTCATCGGGATGGTGGGGACACAGAAAAATATCATCAAAAGTGACACCGTATTCTGCATACTTTTGGGCAATACAGTGATGCACTGCTTCCACATCCGTTAAGCTAAAATAACCCCTCCCGACCCCGGCTTGATTGGTAATTAAAATTAAATGATAACCAGCCTTTTGCCATTGATAGAGGGCTGACCCGGCTCCCTGGGGTAAGGTGACCTGTTCGGGTTTGCTCAGGTAGGGAATATAATCAATCACGACCCCATCCCGGTCTAAAAAGAGGGCTTTATTCAGTTTAATTGACATTAACGTTAGCGGAATTTAAGGTTTTCTGGCCAAAGAGTTGGGCTTCGACTTGCTCACAAATTTGATGATAGGTGATTAGGTGAATTTCTTGAATATAGGGAGTATTTTTTTCCGAAACAAAGAGGGGATAATCCACAAATTCCGAAAATAAACCGCCATTATTACCCGCCATGCCAATGGTCAATAATCCTTTATCTTTGGCACATTTCAACGCATGAAGAACGTTCGTTGATTTACCAGAGGTGGAGAGTCCCCATAAAATATCGCCGGGTTGTCCCAGGGCTTCGACTTGACGGGAAAAAACAATGTCAAAACTGTAGTCGTTACTAATGGCCGTTAAGCTGGAACTATTGGTCGTTAGGGCGATCGCCGGTAGAGCTTGCCGATTAAACTGAAACCGTCCGACAAATTCCGCCGCAACGTGTTGAGCATCGGAGGCTGACCCGCCATTCCCACAAATTAAGAGCTTTTTCCCCGCTTGAAATTGACCACAAATCACCTCTGTGACCCTAGCGATCACCGCACAATAATCGGGATTAAAGGCTTGGGAAAAGCACTGTAAACGGGTTTGAATCCACTGGGACATTTTACTCCTACATAATCAATTTAGTAAATTTAGAAAGAATCCATAGGGTTCAACAGAGCCGATGGAAAACTGAAAAAGAGAGACGCATCTTCTCGCTAAAAGTTCATTTTTTTCCTAGAGGGTTGCTCATGGCTACCGGCAAAGCTAATAAACTCGACTTAACACATAGTCCGTTAAATCCAATAAAGACGCTTTAGAAGCCGAGGCTTTTAATCCCTCCAGATGACGATGGGCCAATTTAGCATGATAGGCCGCCAATTCCCGCGATCGCCGGAGTCCCTGACTATCCTGGACTAAATCTAAGGCTCTTTCTCGGTCTCCCTCCTCCCGAAATTCCCGTTTAATTAAAGTTTTCAAAAAAGGGTGTTCTTCGAGGGCAAAGAGAGCTGGTGCTGTAATATTCCCACTAATTAAATCCGAACCGGCGGGTTTCCCTAAAACTTCGGTGGGGGACGTAAAATCTAAAATATCATCTACAATTTGAAAGGCTAATCCTAAATCTTTGCCGTAATTGTATAAACAGGCGATCGTTTCCAGCGAAACCTCACTGAGTACTGCCGCCGCCTTCGCACTATTAGCCATCAAAGAAGCCGTTTTATAATAACTTTTTTCGAGATAAGCCTCTAAGGAAATGCCCGTATCAAAGCGATTAATACTCTGTAAAATTTCCCCTTCTGCAAAATCCCGAATCACTTCTGATAATAATTTGACTACCTCTAAATTATCTAAATTAGCCAAATACCAAGAGGATTGAGCAAAGAGAAAATCCCCCGCTAATACCGCAATCCGATTATCAAATAAATTATTCACCGTTGGCACATTACGACGCAGAGCCGCTTCATCCACCACATCATCATGGACAAGACTCGCCGTATGAATCATTTCCGTAATTTCTGCCAATCGCCGATGCCGGGGCGTAATTTCAGTGTCTCCCAGGGTCGCCCTCGATACCAAAAAGACGATCGCCGGTCGTAGGCGTTTCCCGCCCGCCTCAAAGAGATGCTCCGCCGCCGCTCCCAGAATCGGATGACGCGCACTAATCAGCCGCTTCAAATTCTCGGTCAAAAGACGCAAATCCTCATCAACGGGGGCAAACAGGGAGGTACTAGAGATCATTGGCTGACCAAAACTGAGCAGATTTTAGTTACGAAACTTTACATACTCCCTTAGTTTAAACTGCTAATGGCGAAAAAGTCGCGTTACTAGGGTCAAGATCATGATGGAAAGTTTACTGTCTCAACGTCGCCTACGGGAAGGTCAGGGATGGCGACTGGGTTTTGACCCCCACCGCGAGATTTATCAGGGGTTAGTCGGCGGGGATTCCTGGGCAACGGAGTTAACGGCTCCGGAATTTCAGGATTTTTGTCGTCTTGTCCAGCAACTCGATGAAACCTTAAGGGCGATCGCCGATGAACTGATGGACGAAGAGAAAATTACCTGTGCGGTGGAAAGTGAACGGATTTGGTTAGAGGCC
>JAYKIP010000275.1:0-4481 GCA_035286205.1 Merismopediaceae cyanobacterium | reverse complement strand
CCCTTGCCCTCCCCTGCCTGGCATACCTTAACGGCGGATGAAACCGTTGCCCAATTACACAGCGATCGCCATCAAGGATTACAACTCGCGCAAGTCGAAGAAAATCATCGGTTGTATGGAGCGAACGAGTTAATTGAAACGGGAGGACGGACTTCCTGGGACATTTTAATTGATCAGTTTAAAAACATTATGTTGTTATTACTGATCGCCGTGGCCGTTATTTCCGCCGCCATAGATATTTATCAAGCACAAAAAACCGGACAATTCATTTTTCCGAAAGATGCGATCGCCATTTTTACGGTGGTGTTACTCAATGGCATTTTGGGCTTTGTGCAGGAACGGGGGGCAGAGAAAGCGTTAGCTGGTTTAAAGGATTTATCGTCTCCTAGGGTGCGGGTGATTCGGGCAGGCAAAACCACCGAAGTGGATTCTAAGGAAGTCGTCCCTGGTGATGTGATGTTACTAGAAGCCGGGGTGAAAGTGGCCGCCGATGGTCGGATTTTGGAAGCCGCGAATCTACAAATTCGGGAATCAGCCTTAACCGGAGAAGCCGTTGCCGTCCTGAAAGATAGCGACATTACCCTCGAAGAAAATAGTCCCCTCGGCGATCGCCTGAATTTAGTGTACTCCGGCACCGAAGTAGTTCAGGGAAGGGCCACAGTGGTGGTGACCGCCACCGGCATGAAAACCGAATTGGGGAAAATCGCCTCCGCCCTGCAATCCGTCGAAGCGGAACCCACGCCTCTGCAAAAACGCATGACCCAACTGGGCAACGTGCTGGTCATTGGCTCTTTGATCCTGGTACTGATCGTCGTGATCGGCGGCACAATCTTTAAGCCGGATCTGTTTATGCAACTGGTGGAAGTGTCCCTCAGTATGGCGGTGGCAGTGGTGCCGGAAGGTTTACCGGCGGTGATTACCGTGACTTTGGCTTTGGGAACCCAACGGATGGCCAAACGCCAGGCCCTCATTCGCCAGTTGAGTGCCGTCGAAACCCTGGGGTCAGTGACCACCATCTGTTCCGATAAAACAGGAACCCTCACCCAAAACAAAATGGTCGTGCAAGCGGTGATCAGTAGTGGTCATCAACTTACCGTCACCGGCGAAGGCTATGATCCCACCGGCCAGTTTCAAACCCCCGCCGGAGAATTGGGGAAAGCTCAGACAGACGAACTTCAACCCCTCTTAATGGCTTGTATTCTCTGTAATGATGCGATTTTACAGAAGGAAAATGGAGAATGGAGTATTTTAGGCGATCCCACCGAAGGGGCATTATTGGCCTTAGCCGGAAAAGCTCAGATTTTTAAACACGAACAGGAAGCCTATTTTCCCAGGGTTGTGGAATTTCCCTTTTCCTCGGAACGGAAGCGCATGAGTGTCATTGTTCAGGATGCGACCCAGAAACTGCCTGGCTCCAGTCCCTACTGGATGTTTGTCAAAGGCTCGCCGGAATTAATCCTAGAACGTTGTCATGCGATTCAAGGGGGAGAGCAGGTTTTCGCGATTACCGAAGAGCAACGTCGTCAAATTCTGGAGCAAAATAATCAGTTAGCCGGTAAGGGCTTGCGAGTATTAGGGTTAGCGACCCGGGCCTGGGCAGAACTTCCCGATCATCTTAGCGATGAGCAGGCAGAACAGCAATTAACCTGGTTAGGGTTAGTGGGAATGTTAGACGCGCCCCGGCCAGAAGTGCGAGAAGCCGTTTTGAAATGTCGTCATGCCGGTGTCCGTCCCATTATGATCACCGGGGATCATCCCCTCACGGCCCAGGCGATCGCCGAAGATTTAGGCATTGCCGCCCCCGGAGCCAGGGTGATCACCAGTCGGGATTTAGAAAACAGTAGTGACACAGAAATGGAGGAGATTGTCCGCACGGTAAATGTCTATGCCAGGGTTTCCCCCGAACATAAACTGCGGATTGTCCAGATCCTCCGTAAACAACATGAAGTGGTGGCCATGACCGGGGATGGTGTCAATGATGCCCCGGCCCTCAAACAAGCGGATATTGGGGTGGCCATGGGCATTACCGGCACCGATGTCAGTAAAGAAGCCAGTGATATGATCCTGCTCGATGATAACTTTGCCACCATTGTCGCGGCGATCGAGGAAGGTCGAGTGGTTTATACCAACATTCGTCGGTTTATTCGCTATATCCTGGGCAGTAACATTGGGGAAGTGTTAACCATTGCGGCGGCTCCCTTAATTGGGCTAGGGGGAACCTCCCTGGTGCCCCTTTCTCCCCTGCAAATTCTGTGGATGAATCTCGTCACCGATGGGGTGCCGGCCTTAGCCCTCGCAGTGGAACCGGGTAAACCGACGGTGATGCAACAAGCTCCCAAAGATCCCCAGGAAAGTATTTTTGCCAGGGGACTGGGTTCCTACATGGTGCGTCAAGGCATTGTTTTAGCGGTGGTGAGTATTTCGTTAATGGTGTGGGGTTATGGTTATACCGCCGACCATACCGAAGGGGGTCTATCGCCGGAACGCTGGAAAACCATGGTTTTTACCACCCTCTGTTTAGCGCAAATGGGCCACGCCCTGGCCATTCGGTCAGCGACCCGTTTAACCATTGAGATGAATCCTTTTTCTAATCCTTTTCTCTTGATTGCCGTTATTGTCACCTCATTTCTACAACTGCTCTTAATTTATGTTGAACCGCTACGGGCCTTTTTCGGCACAAATTATCTGACGCTAACGGAAGTTTGGGTTTGTGTGGGTTTTAGTGCTTTAATCTTTATTTGGATTGAATTAGAAAAAATGGTGTTGAGACTCTATGAGCATTTCTTTCTTAGAAAATAAAATGATTAATCACTTAACGAGTCAAAGTATTGCTCAATCCCGATAATTTTCAACTCATTCAAGATTTTTTAACCATTCATGTCTAACCCCCTGCTTAACGAATTAACACAATCTGTTCAACAACGACGCAATTTTGCCATTATTTCCCACCCCGATGCGGGTAAAACCACCTTAACCGAAAAATTATTACTTTACGGGGGAGCCATTCACCAAGCGGGAGCCGTCAAAGCGCGTCAAAGTCAACGCAAAGCGACCTCTGATTGGATGGAAATGGAGAAACAACGGGGAATTTCCATTACCTCGACGGTGTTGCAATTTAGCTATCAGGGGTTTCACATTAATTTATTGGATACTCCCGGTCACCAGGATTTTAGTGAAGATACCTATCGCACCCTGGCGGCGGCGGATAATTCGGTGATGCTCATTGATGCGGCGAAAGGTTTAGAACCCCAAACCCGTAAGTTATTTGAGGTCTGTCGTCTGCGATCGCTGCCGATTTTTACGTTTATCAATAAACTAGACCGGCCTGGGCGAGAAGCCTTGGAACTCTTAGATGAAATCGAAAAAGAATTTAACTTACCGACCTACGCGGTGAATTGGCCCATTGGCAGTGGCGATCGCTTTAAAGGACTATTTGACCGACGTACCCAAACAATTCACCTGTTTGAACGACGGGAACACGGCAGTAAAGCCGCCCAGGAACGTATTCTTGACCTCGATGATCCCGAAGTCGAAATCCTGCTAGAAACCGAACTCTATCAACAACTCCAAGAAGACCTCGAAATCTTAAAAGAAATCGGCAGTGATTTTGATTTAGAAGCCATTCACCAAGGGCAAATGACCCCTGTTTTTTTTGGGAGTGCCATGAGCAATTTTGGGGTGCAATTATTTTTAGATAGCTTTCTGGAATACGCCCTAGAACCCGGTCCCCGCACCTCGACTTTGGGGAAACTAGAACCCACCTATCCCGAATTTACCGGTTTTGTTTTTAAACTTCAGGCCAATATGGATCCCAAACACCGCGATCGCGTGGCTTTTGTGCGAGTCTGTACCGGCAAATTTGAAAAAGATATGACCGTCACCCATGCCCGCACCGGCAAAACCGTTAGATTATCCCGCCCGCAAAAATTATTTGCCCAGGATCGAGAATCTATTGAAGAAGCCTATCCGGGGGATGTCATTGGCTTAAATAATCCCGGCGTATTTGCCATTGGCGACACCATTTATCTTGGACAAAAATTAGAATATGAAGGCATTCCCTGTTTTTCTCCCGAACTATTTGCCTATCTTAAAAATCCCAACCCCTCTAAGTTTAAACAATTCCAAAAAGGCATTCAGGAATTACGGGAAGAAGGAGCCATTCAAATCATGTATTCCCTCGATGAATTTCGACGAGAACCAATTTTAGCCGCCGTCGGTCAACTGCAATTTGAAGTGGTGCAATTCCGCATGTTAACAGAGTATGGAGTCGAAACCACCTTAGAAGCCCTAGGTTACAGTCTGGCCCGGTGGGTCGCCGGGGGATGGCTCGCCCTCGATCAAGCCGGTCGGATTTTTAACACCTTAACCGTCAAGGATAATTGGGAACGCCCCGTGTTATTATTCAAAAATAGCTGGAATTTACAACAGATTATGGGGGATCATCCCGAACTGAAATTAACGGCGATCGCCCCAGGGGGAGC
>JAYKIP010000274.1:0-5488 GCA_035286205.1 Merismopediaceae cyanobacterium | reverse complement strand
TCTTCCTTGCCCACATTATTATAAATCTGATTATAGTTGCGCTTAGAATTAAACGGCGGATCAATATAACACAAATCCACCGACTCATCCCGAATATGCTTGCGTAAAACCTCTAAATTGTCCCCATAAAAAAGCTGATTAGCCATCGTTCCTTAGCGTTGAGTAGTGCTTTTATCTCAGTTTAGACCCATTCTAAGCAAAAGTTCCCCAGGGAGCAACCCCAGTTTAACCGTTCATCTCACCCCTCGCTGTGATTTAAGTATGACTCAGTGTTGATCCAGATCACAAAGTTCCGTGATCCTACGCTTCATTTTGCTGTGACAACTTGATAATCTAAAGCAGAGTTAGAAATACCTGTTTTTCCGTCATGTTTGCCACGTCTGACACCATAACAACCAGTAATAGTGGATATATCGCCCCGATCGCGACTGAAGCTAACAATCCCTATGGCTTAACCCCCAATGCCAACCCCGTCGAAGGGACACCAATTTCGGTTCGCCAATTCGATTTACTCGGCTTTTCCGGTTATAGCAATCAGGATATTAAAGGCAATATTCAGACTCTGGATCAGGGGCAAACCCTCCAACTGAGTGGCAATACCTGGAAAAAATATTTGCTCCCCTATACCGTCACCGAAAATACCCTTCTCTCCTTTGATTTTCGTAGCGATCGCCTCGGAGAAATTCATGCCATTGGGTTAGATAATGACAATGATTATTTGAATAGTAATAAAACCTCTGCCGCCTTTGCCCTAGCAGGTTCCCAAGTCACCCGCCAAGAATGGAATACCACCCACAATAACTACGAAGGCACCGATTGGCAATCCTATACCATCGAAGTCGGCAAATTTTATACCGGCAATTTTCAACACTTAACCTTTGTTAATGACCACGATATAACTCCCCAAAATTCTAACAGCTTTTATCGCAATATTCGCCTCTACGAACGCAACTTGCAGGATGTCACTGCCCCGACTGCCACCGTCACCGCCACCGATATTATCAATAATAGCCAAAACTACAGCTTTACCGTTAACTACCAAGATGCTTCTGGTATTAACCTAAACGCCTTAGGTCAGGGAGATATTCGCGTCCTCGGCCCCAACAATTTTAATCAAGTGGCTCGTCTGGTGAATTTCACAGCGAATGCTAACCAAACAGAAGTCAATGCGACCTATCAAATTACCAGTAATTTAGGCTGGGGCGTGGTTGATCCCCAGGGAACTTACCAGATTCAGTTAGAAGCTAACCAAGTCAGTGATATTCATCTCAACGGGAAAAATCAATCCCAAGTTTTAGGCTCCTTCCAAGTTAATATTCCCGGCGAAAGTTATACGGTTTCCCACTCCTTAGATCCGATCACCTTTAGCAGTGATAAAATTCGCTCCTATGCCAATCAAGACATCAAAGGATCTGCCCAGGTCTTAGATGATGGTCAGACTTTACAGTTAAGCGGCAATACTTGGAAACGCTATGAATTGCCCTACGTTGTTACTGCGAATACCATTTTAGAGTTTGAATTCCGGAGCGATCGCCAAGGAGAAATTCAAGGCATTGGATTTGATAACGACAATGATTATTATAATAACAATACCCAAGCCCCGGCCTTCATGCTCTATGGGATTCACCCCGATAGAACCCAATGGAATTTAAGTCAAAAAAATTATAGCGGTACTGACTGGAAAACCTATCGTTTGGAAGTCGGCAAACTGTTTACCGGCACCTTTAATGCCCTAACCTTGATCAACGATGAAGATATTAGCACCCCCGTTTCCAATAGTTTTTATCGCAATCTCCGTCTCTATGACCGCAATCCGGCTGATACCACAGGCCCCACCGTTCTTTTAGATCCCGCTTCTTTACCCGTTTTCACCCCCGGCCAAACCACCTATTCCTTTACCGTGACCTACAGCGATCGCGGTGGCATTAATCTCAATAGCTTAGACAATCAAGATTTACAGGTGATTGCCCCCAACGGTGACAGTCAGATGGCGACCCTGCTCAACGTCCAAAGCAATCCGAATACGCCAACGGTAACCGCTACCTATCAAGTAACTGGGGGAGACCAATGGACTTGGACACAAGCTGGAGCCTACCGGTTACAACTCCAGGGCAATCAGGTACAAGATTTAAACGGGAATACGGCGATCGCCCAATGGTTAGAGGATTTACCCGTAGAAACCTTTACCGCCCACTTAGTTACTCCTAGTAGCTGGCAGAGTCAATCCCGCCTCACCTTCCAAGTCACCTATGCCCATCATTTAGGTCTGGCGTTGAACAGCTTAGATAATCAGGATATTGTGGTCACTGGCCCGAACAACTTTCAACAATTTGCCACCTTTGTCCAAGCTCAAGCCCTCGATGCTCAAACCTGGACAGCCACCTATCAACTCAACGATGCCAATAACGGCATTTGGGATGCCCGCGACAATGGGCTTTATACCGTCACCCTCCAGGGCAATCAAGTCCAGAGCGTTACCGGCCAAACCCTAGGGACGCAAACCCTCGGTAATTTCCAAACTAACTTCCAAGAAAAAGCCCTGTGGTTTTCCGGCTTTGAAAATGGAATGCCCGGCGGTGAATGGTTACGGTACGATAACGGCACTTTTTCCCCCGATGGCCAACCCGATCTCACCGACTCTGCGAATTGGACAATTATTGATCAAGCCGAAGCATCTGCTTTAGGGGTAAGCCCCTTATCCGGGGATTTTGTCTATCAGAGTTGGATTAATCAAGAAGGAACCCGTAATCATCGCGCTTATCCGGTTCTGCATATTGATCCCAACACCAATGCCGATTTTAACGACTATCTCACTAGCCCGCCCCAACCGATTGTTAACCGCTTTTATCTCTGGTTAGATTGGAATCCTGCCGAAATTACCAAAACCGATTGGTTAAGCTTTTTAACCGTTGGCAATAATCCCAATTGGAATGTGGTCACCTTTTCCCAGAAAGGCCCTAACGGGATTTTGCAAATGGCCCACGCCCCCTGGACGGCTCCCGAACGAGTGGCAGTGCCGGAAGAGCAATGGGTACGGTTTACCACCTACATGGATTTTCAAAGCAACGTGATTCATGTTTGGATGGATGGGAAACACATTTTTTCCATGACCGCCGGGGGCAATCTCAACTACCAAGAAGGGGTCTCCACCAATCAAACCCCCTATCTGCGTCGCGCCCATTGGGGACTCTATGCCAACGCAGGGTTTACCGGGGCAACCGTCTATAACGATGCGATCCAATTATGGACAGTGGCGGAAGCGATTACCGATCCCAGTCAGGAACCCTGGTCTCCCTACGATGGCTACGGGTTAAATGTCGAGGTTTAGTTTGACCTCAAACCTTAAGGCAACCATTGGGGATTAAATCCGGGGGTCAGTTCCCTGGGCATAATGGCTGAACTGAGAGGATTGCCATCGGGAATGCTCAACATCCAGACACGACCATCGGTAATGGCTTGACGGGACGGGGTTAAAACATCACTGGGACTCATGGCGAGGCTAGTGGCCACTTGATCAAAGGCGAGTACGGCTCCATCGGGGGAAACATTCATCTGCACGTCTCGATAATTGGGAAGAGCCAATAACGGCGTATCTTGCCAGGAGTCCAGATTAATAACCGATAAAAAGGGTTCTTCGTGGAGATTTCCGTCTTCGCGGCGCACCAGATCGGTTCTTAAACAATATAAAAATTTTTCCTGACGCGGTTCAAATTGACAATTTAAAATCGGATAAACTCCCCGCGCAATTTCTTCCACCGTGCCATCGGCCTCCCGCAAAATCAGTGATCGCGTATAGTCAGCATTATTTTGGCTTAACAGTAACCGTTGACCCTCCTGGGAAAAGGCGATCGGGCGTTCAAACCCTTCTAAAAAGCGGGAAGGGCCGGCCTCCATACTCAAAGGAATTAAACTTACGCCCCCCCGTTGGGCCACCGCCACCGAACGACCATTGGGAGCCACCACGTAGTTATCCCCTTGAATCCCCAAAGGACGAGCCTCTTCTTCCTCTCTTTTCACCCAAAGCCCCACATCCGCCGGGTTTTGCTGATGTCTCCTGAGCAGGATCAGGGTGCGCCCATCCCGCGATAGATCAAAACTCAGATTGTTATAGTCATCATTAGCGAGAACCGACTCCAGTTTCCCAGGGCGATTGGGGTTTTGGTTGGCGGCATTTTGTAGGCCCGTTGTCACCGTAAATAGTTTTAATGGCCCCTCGACACGGTTGGGATCTTGAGCGGCAAAGAGAATTTTGTCTCCCTGGGGATAAATGCTGAAATTTCTGACTAATAAATCCTTGGCCGTCAAAATGGTTTTTTGGGGTTGTTTCGGATTGGTAATGTCATAAAGCACCAGACGACCCCGTTCCTCCCCCGTAATACCGATATAGACCAGGGCGCGATTGTGGGTACTAAAGTGTTGATTAAAGGGTTTCATCATGCCCTGCTGGCCCCGGTTAGTGGCTTGCTCCAGTTTAATTTGGTAGTTTGTGCCGTAGAGGGGAGTATCGCTCAGGGTATAGACCAGGTGGTTGCCTTGCCAACTGATTTTGCCGAGGAGGGGGGGATCAATGGTGAATTGTTTTTCAATGCTGGGGGCATCAACGGGATGATTAAATGTCAAGGTAAAATGTTTATCTTCAACACCAATTTTTTCACCTTCCCAGCTAAAATCCGTCACTTTGAGGGGCATTTGTGCGCCATTGTGCAAAATTCCGGCAATGCCTATCCCGAACAAGGCGATCGCGGCGATGGCCACTTGATCAAAGAGAGAGCCGGGTAATTGAAAATGGGGTAAACGCGGTTTCATGGGGTTCAATCGGGGGAAGACCAAGGGTTATCCTAACCGATCCGTTCAACAATCAACTCAAAGTGATGGCGGGATATCCTAAAAAACTAACCAATCAAAGAGTTCCTGGGCGGTTAACTGCCAATCTGTGAGAATGGCTAAGGCCGGCAAAGCATCCGTTCCTTCCTTGATTTCGGGTAAACGTTGGGGATAATACACTATCACCGAAGCTTCCCTGGGGTCAATTAACCAGGCTAATTGGGTTCCCTGATTGAGGGAGAACAGAATTTTTTTGATTAACTGCGTTGTAGATTGCTCCGGCGAAAGAATTTCAATCAACCAATCCGGGGGAATCGTGAATTTATTGGCAATCTTGAGATTGGCAGTCCGAGGAATTTTATCCCAGGTAAAAACCGCTAAATCCGGCGCGATCGCCTGACCCCCAAAAACACAACGCAATTCCGGAAAAGCACAGACCGTTTTCTGAGCAAGCCCGATCCCATTAATCGCCGTTCCTAGCCGCATCTGTAAAATACTATGTTCACCCTGGGGCATTGGTTTCTGAAAAATGTTTCCTCTGACTGACGGACACATTTTTCAATACACTAACAGGTACATTCATGTAAAAGCCTCAAACTCCTGAATAAAAGAAAAGGTAATTCGGAAATGGTAATCCTGACGGGCTTTACGAGAGGCAAAACAA
>JAYKIP010000273.1:0-15132 GCA_035286205.1 Merismopediaceae cyanobacterium | reverse complement strand
AAAAAGACCATGGTTTCTTAACCGATACGGGAGTCTTCACGACGGACTTTATTGACAGTTGGATCGAATACAAACTCGATAACGAAGTGAACCCGATGCGTCTGCGTCCTCACCCCTACGAGTTCTCGCTCTACTACGATTGCTAGAATTTCTGACCCTAACCTTTTTTTGGCCCTGCACTGTTTGGTGTGGGGTTAATTTTTTGGGGGATTTAGTAAGCAATGCCGGCTTTCTTTAAGCGATTTAAGGCTTCTCCCAGGCGATCGCGATCGGCAATTAAACTCACTCGCACATAGCCTTCACCCCCCTGACCAAAGGCACTGCCTGGGGTAAAAACGACCCCGGTGGTTTCTAGGACTTTCATGGCGAAATCGGCGGCGGATAATCCCTGGGGACAGGGCAACCAAAGATACATGGTGGCCTTAGACGGTTCCAGTTGCCAACCCAGTTGTCGGAATCCTTCGACCATAAAATCCCGGCGATCGCGGTAACGATTTTGAGCTTCGAGAATATAACTTTCGGGTAACTGTAGGGCGGTTTCTGCGGCTTTTTGGACAACCCGAAAAATACCATAATCAAAATTGGTTTTTAGGGTGCGTAGCCCTTGGATAATATCCGTATTGCCGACCACAAAACCGACGCGCCAGCCGGCCATGGTATAGGTTTTCGAGAGGGTATGAAATTCTACGCTAAAGTCCTTTGCCCCTGGAATTTCTAATAAACTGGTGGGTTGATAACCATCAAAGGCTAATTCGGCATAGCAGAGATCATGCACCAGGATCACTTGATACTTTTTCGCCCAAGCCACAATTTCTTCAAAAAATTCCCTGGGCGCAACGGCACTGGTGGGATTATTGGGATAATTGAAAAACAACATTTTGGCCTGTTGGGCCACGTCTTCCGAGATGGCTTTGAGATCAATTAACCAATCATTTTCCGGCTTTAACATCAAGTGATAGATATTCGCTCCAGCGATCGCCGGCCCCCGAAAATGCACCGGGTAGGAGGGATTGGGAACCAAAATCACGTCCCCTGGATTAATAAAGGCCAGAGCTAAATGCCCTAATCCTTCTTTGGAGCCGATCAGGGGTAGGGCTTCACTGTTGGGATCAAGATGGACTCCATACCGCCGTTCATACCATTGGGTAATACTCTGACGAAAACTAGCAGTTCCCTCAAAGGGCGGATAACCATGGGTTTGGGGTTCCTGTAAGGCCGAGATCGCCGCAGAAATAATCGGTTGAGGAGGCATCCCGTCCGGATTCCCCATACCGAGATCAATTAAATCTAACCCCTGTTCCCTCGCTTTCGCTTTCAGTTCATCTAAGCGGGCAAAAACGTAGGGGGGGAGAGCTTGTAACCGATCGGCGCGGCTAATCCAGGGGGAGTTCATTAGACAATGGCGTTTAAAACAGGTAATTGCTGATTATCTCATTTTTTGCTCCCTCTGGAAATCTCTGGAAGAAATCCCCGGCTCCGGTTTAAGAAAACCAGCGTTTTTTCCACTGATGGGTCGCTTCTAGCTCACTTTCGGCCTGTTCCTGTTGACGACGGGCTAAAATTTCAGGGCGATCGCCAGTTAAGGTCGGATCACGGTAGGGAATGGCGGCCTTGGTTTGCAAATGTTCCTGTTCCCTAAGACTCAAAGGCTCTAACCCCTCTCCTGACCAATTGGCTAAGGTACCGGGCGATCGCCGACCCACCTGGGGACTGGGGCCAATCTGTAAACCAGCGAGAAGTAAAGCAGTTCTAACCGTTGCCGCGCAGGAATAGGTCGCTAACCAACCCGCCGGTGCTAAACAGGCCGCGACTACCTGCAAAAATTCTACTGTCCAGAGTTGGGGACATTTGGGCGGCGAAAAGGGGTCAAGAAAAATGGCAGAGGCTAAAAATCCCGTCTGTTGCACTCTAGGTAAGGTTTGGCGGGCATCCCCTAGATACAATCTTGCCTGTAAATATTCGCTTTGGACTTCTCCCCGGTGGCTCAGTAACGCCAAGGGTTCTATCACCGAGTCAGGCCAGCCTTGCCATAATCCCTGGGCGATCGCCGTTTGGGGAATGAGTGGGTCTAATTCCAAAGCCATTAGCGTTACATGACACCGAGGATTCACCGCCCAAATCGCCGTTAAGGCTGCCGCACTGTTATAACCCAATCCAAAACACACATCCAGTAAGGTTAAAGACGCTTGGGATTTAGCTCGTTCTGTTAAACGACAAGGCTCGACAAATTTCCGTTCTGCTTCTTCTTTAGCCCCTGACCGAGAATGAAAGGTTTCCTGAAAGGTTTCTGAAAAAAAGGTGAAAGATCCGTCTTCTGTTAAGGTAGGGGTCAAGATGGAGGAATGGAACTGACTAGAACAGTTGAGAGGGTTATTCATCGAAAAATCTGGGTTTGCCCCCCCGTCCCTTCGATGTCTCGACAATGCTCACCAACCCCAGGCTCAGGATGAACCTTTAGGACGGCTTTATTAGGGTGAATTGACGTTTTCAATCAAGAATCGCTAGAATGTGAGGATGGAAAAAGCGTTTAGATTTAGATTTTACCCCACCCCAGAGCAAGAGTCGCTATTGCGGCGCCCTTGGTTTGGTAACCAGTCTTCGAGCACTTGCAAAACAGTATAGGGACAAAACTCCGGAAAAACACTGAGGGCTAAATCTGTTTGTCGGGCGGCTTCTCGACGCGCTCTGGTATATTCCTTTTCCAAAATTTGTTCGGGATAACTGCGTAAACTAGGACTATCCTCTAACTTACGACGAATCTGCGATCGCCCATCATTAATCGAATCCAGCCAACTATCGGATCGCCGTTGAGGTTGATATTGCCATTTGAGAAGATGTACCATAATCCGCTCCATTTGTGAGGCGATCGCACTGCGCTCACTTTTACCCAAATCCTCTACCTCCTCAATTAAATGCTTCCAGTCAATAGCATCCCAACGCTGTTCTCGCAACAGTTGAGCAGTATCCTGAGCCCAGAGAATTAAATCGTGCTCGTAGGTGGTGGGCATAACCGTTTCCCCGTTGTTCAAGCTTTTCCCGTGATCTCTTTACATTGTACCAACTGATTTGGTTCCCGTCACCGATAACTTAAGCCGAAAAATCCCTGAAAGAGTCGTCGTTTTAGTGACCGGTGGCACATCATTCCTGTCTATCCTACTTCAAGAGGGCGCGAGTCATAGACTGTTTAGGGAATCAGGCGATCGCTGGCAACAATGGTGACATAATAGCAAGGGGCCAAAAGCATCCCATCGCTTTCTTTCATTGTTAACGCTATTCCAACTACGAATGAGTCAAGTCAACGAAACGGAGTTTATCGAAAAACTAGAGACACGGATTCCAGGGTTTGATTTTTTAGCCCAGGGCGGACTCCCCAAGGGACGGGCAACCCTCGTCGCCGGGACAGCCGGTAGTTCTAAAACAGTTTTTGCTTGCCAGTTTTTGGTTGAGGGCATTCGTCAGGGGGAAAATGGCGTATTCGTGACCTTTGAAGAACCCCCAAAAGCCCTACGGAAAAATATGCGCGGTTTTGGGTGGCAAATTCAACAATGGGAAAACGAAGGAAAATGGGCCTTTGTAGATGCGTCACCTCAACCGGGAGAACAGCCGATGGTGGCGGGAGATTATGACCTGGGGGCCCTCATTGCTAGGATTGAACACGCGATTCGCAAATATAAAGCTAAACGGGTTTCTTTGGATTCCCTAGGGGCCATTTTTAGTCATTTAAGTGATAGCGCCCAAGTACGGAGTGATCTTTTTTGTTTGGCTTCGGCCCTACGGGAATTAGAGGTGACGGCCATTATGACCGCCGAGCGGACGGCAGAGTACGGAGAAATTAGCCGCTATGGAGTAGAAGAGTTTGTGGCTGATAATGTGGTGATTTTACGGAATGTGCTGGCGGATGAAAAGCGTCGTCGCACGATCGAAATCCTCAAATATCGCGGGACGGATCACCAAAAAGGGGAATTTCCTTTCACGATTATTCCCAATCAAGGGGTGGTGATTATTCCTCTCTCGGCGATCGAACTGGAGCAAAAATCCTCGGATATTCGCATTACGTCGGGAAGCAACGAGTTGGATCGGATGTGTGGCGGGGGCTTTTTCCGCGATTCGATCATTTTAGTGTCGGGGGCAACGGGAACGGGTAAAACCCTGATGGTTACAGAATTTATGGCGGGTGGTGTGGCCAATGGGGAACGGTGTCTGGTGTTTGCCTTTGAAGAGAGTCGGGAACAGTTATTTCGTAATGCGATCGGCTGGGGAGTCAATTTTCAGCAGATGGAAAAGGAAGGCAAATTAAAAGTCGTTTGTCGTTATCCGGAGACCACTAACCTGGAAAATCATTTAATTATGATGAAGGATATTATCCAGGAATTTAAGCCCAATCGAGTTGCAGTAGATAGTCTTTCAGCCTTGGAAAGGGTTTCTAACTTAAAAGGTTTTCGGGAATTTATTATTGGTTTAACCTCCTTTATTAAACAGCAGGAAATTGGGGGATTATTTACTTCCACAACTCCGACGTTATTAGGGGGATCTTCTATTACGGAAGCCCATATTTCCACGATTACCGATTCTATTATTCTATTACGTTATGTGGAAATGTATGGGGAAATGCGGCGGGGGATCACGGTGTTAAAAATGCGTGGCTCTATGCACGATAAGGACATTCGTGAGTTTTCCATTGATAATCAGGGGATGCACATTGGCAAACCCTTCCGTAATGTAACCGGTATTTTAGCGGGAACCCCGATGTACACGGCCCAAAGTGAAGTGGAACGTCTCAGTGGTTTATTTGAGGAAGGAGCCTAAATATTTCCTACCCCAAAAGGCTGGTTTTGACAATAGACGAGTGTAAACAACGATGGACGATTTTGATGGTTCGATTCCCTGGACATCCGAGGCGAAACAAAAATTAAAAAATATTCCCTATTTTGTGCGGACTCAGGCTCGTCAACGAATTGAGCAGGTGGCCCGCGATGAGGGATTGGAAACGATTACCGTTGAGATTGTGGAGCAGGTGCGTTTGGAGTTTGGCCAGTAGCCGGCCTGACGGAAAAGAAAACTTTATGATAGGAGGTGATGTTGGTGCTCAAAAACGTCATGGTTTTTCATTCCTATCCGGCGGTTTTTTCCCCTGAAGACTACTTGGCCCTCGAACAGGGTAGCTCGCTCAAACATGAATATCTGCAAGGGCAAATGGTGGCTATGGCCGGGGCCAGTAAAGCCCAGGTTTTGATTACCGGTAACTTAGGCTCCCGCTTGATCAATCATTTGCGAGGTCAGTCTTGTTTGGTTTATGCCAGTGATATGAAGGTGCGTTTGGCTGGTTTAAATGTTTTTTATTATTCCGATATTGCTATAACCTGTGATGACCGCGATCGCCGCTCCCAGGAATCCTTTATTAGTCATCCGCAGGTCATTATTGAGGTGTTATCGGATGCGACAGAATCCTTTGACCGGGGAAAAAAATTTGCAGACTATAAATCTATTTTAGAATCACAGGAATACGTCCTCATTCATCAAAAACAGATGTTAGTGGAACATTTTCAACGTCGCTCAGAAAATCTTTGGCTCCCGACCATTTATCAAGCGAGGGATCAATTAGTGTTATCTAGTCTGAATTTTAGTTGTCCCGTTACGAGTTTGTATGAAGGTTTAGAGCAACTTTTGTCATAGATTTCTACCCTCAAAAATTTATCTGTGAATCAATTTAAGGTGTCTCGATTATTATCGGCTAACTGGCTTTTTCCAAGTGCGCTCGCCCTTTTATTTGGGGTTGGTCTAGTCCTACGCTTTTGGCAATTAAGTCAATTTAATGTCTTTGTCTTTGATGAAGTTTACTACGCCAAATTTGCCAATGATTATTGGTTAGGCAAACCTTTTTTTCCGTCCCATCCGCCCCTCAGTCATTATTTGATTGCCTTGGGGATGGCCCTGGGTTCCCTCCTTCCGGCTGACCCCGATACGGTGAATACCTTAACTGGTTCTTTACGTTCGACCTGGAGTTATCGTTGGTTAAATGCCTTAACCGGTTCTTTGATTCCCCTGCTGGTTGCGGCGATCGCCTATCAACTAACCCAACGTCGTCGTTTGACGGTGATTGTCATGGCGTTATCGGTCTTGGATGGCCTCTATTTAGTGGAATCCCGCTATGCCTTAAATAATATCTATTTAATCTTTTTTGGATTATTAGGGCAGTTCTGCTTTCTCTACTATTTAAATAAACAGCAACCGCGAGACCTGATGTTAGCCGGGGTCTTTTTAGGGTGTGCAGGAGCCGTTAAATGGAATGGTTTTGCTTTTTTATTGGGCATTTATTTACTCACGGCGATCGCCTGGGTTCAAAAACTCAAATCCTCTTCAATAACACCTTCTTCATCCCAGAAACCTGTCTCAAGATTACTGACTCCTATTACCCAAATTCAACCGCTTCCGTATGGTTTGGCTCTGGTTTTAATTCCCCTCGTAACCTACTGTTTGCTATGGATTCCTCACCTATTAATGAACCCGGATTATCGTTCCCTGGAGGGTTTTTTTCGCATTCATCGGGAAACTTGGGACTACCATAATCGCATTGGCAATACCCCCCAAGTCCATCCCTATTGTTCCCCCTGGTATAGTTGGTTAATTCTGTGGCGACCGGTGGCTTACTATTACCAAAATCAAGGCAGTAATGGGCTAGTCTATGATGTGCATAGCATGGCTAATCCGATTTTGCTGTGGTTTTCTACGGGGGCCATGGTAATGCTTTTGGGAACAGTGGTCTGGGCTTTTCTAAAACGGCGATCCACCTCAGCGATACCGGAACTAACCCTTTATATTGGTGTCAATTATTTAGCGAATTTATTACCCTGGCTAAAAATCAGCCGTTGTACTTTTTTCTATCATTATATGGCGGCCTATCTCTTTAGTTGGTTTGCCCTGGCGTTAATTATTGAACCGTTATTGAATGCCCCTAAAGCCTTCTCGCGTCAGGTGGGTTGGGGTGTTTTGCTCTTAATTACATTAGGGTTTATTTATTGGCTACCTATCTTTTTAGGATTACCCCTCACCTCCCAAGCCTTTTATCTCAGAATGCTTTTTAAGAGTTGGATTTAGACGGTTAACCCCTTATAAAACGGGAGGAAATGATGATCAACCCATGCCATTCTAATCTATTGCAGGAGGTGTATTGATGAAGACAGAATCCTTTGAAAAATCTAACCTTGATTGGCAACTGCGTCAATTTTCTCAAAATTTTTCCGAATGGTGGGAGATCCAACGGTCTAAAGTGTTTGGGCGTTTGGCCAATACTCCGTTTCCGACTCTGGAAAACCCGGAATTTTGGGCCAAATTCATCGCCGATAGTTTGCTATTTTTACTATTGGCTTTAATCATCGGCATACTCTGGCAAACCCGGCAATACTGGCTCCGTTATTTACAGCAATGGCGGTCTTTTTCTTTACCGACTTTTTCCCCTACAGCAACGGTTTCTGTTAACGATTGGCTCCGGCGATCGCAGTCCTATCAGCAAAAAGGGGATTACTATCAAGCCTGTCGCTGTTTATACCTGGGAATGCTGCAACATCTCCATGATCAGAATTTAATTCCTCGATTGGAAAGTCGCACCGATGAAGAATATCGCTTATTAGTGTTAGATTTGCCGGAACCCGATCCCTACGAAACGTTATTAATGATCCATGAACAATTATGTTTTGCCCAGCAAACCGCATCCCCCCATTTATATCAGCGTTGCCAACAGGCTTTTCAACAAATTTTGAAGACCCTGACCCCAACCTAGGACAATAGCTTGAGCAAAAATGATCGGATTCCTGAGAAAAAACCTGGTAATCTAGGGGACATCTTACTGCAAGCGAACAAAATCCCTTTCTGAATTGTCATTTTCTATGAACGTCACCGCTCCTTCCCCAATGCCCCTCCTCCAAGCCCAAGGTCTCTGCAAAAGTTTTGGGGGTCTAAAAGCGGTTAATGAGGCCCAAATCACCGTTCAAAAAGGCAGTATTACGGGATTAATTGGCCCCAATGGTGCGGGTAAAACGACGCTTTTTAATTTGTTGTCTAATTTTATTCGTCCCGATCGCGGTGAAGTTCTGCTAGACGGTGAGCCGATTCATACTTTGTCCCCCCATCGCATTGCCCGTCAGGGTTGTATTCGTACCTTTCAAGTGGCGAGGGTGCTATCCCGTTTAACGGTTTTAGAAAATATGTTATTGGCGACTCCCCAACAAACCGGGGAAGATTTTTTACAGGTGTGGATTAAGCCCCAACAAGTGCGTCAAGAGGAACGACAAAACCGCGAAAAAGCCTTAGAAATTCTGGAATCGGTGGGCCTTTTAGCGAAAGCCCAGGACTACGCCGGAGCCTTATCGGGAGGACAGCGTAAACTGCTGGAAATGGCTCGCACGTTAATGACAAACCCCAAATTAATTTTGTTAGATGAACCGGCTGCCGGTGTCAATCCGACTCTCATCGGTCAGATTTGTGAGCATATTCTCCAGTGGAATCAGCAGGGAATTTCTTTTTTAATTATTGAGCATAATATGGACGTAATTATGTCCCTCTGCCACCATGTTTGGGTCTTAGCGGAAGGTAGTAATTTAGCCGATGGTTCCCCGGCAGAGATCCAAAAAAATGAGCGCGTGTTAGAAGCGTATCTCGGCGATTAAACGGCTTTCTCTGAATTTTCTGGCTTAACTAATCCGACTGAGAAACGATTTGAGGCGATCGCTTTGGGGATTGGTAAATAATTCTTCGGGGGGGCCGGCTTCTTCCACAATCCCTTCATTAAAAAAGAGTACTTTATTAGAGACTTCACGGGCAAATTGCATTTCGTGGGTGACAACGGCCATGGTCATCCCCTCCTCGGCCAGTTGTTTCATCACGTTTAACACTTCCCCGACTAATTCAGGATCTAACGCACTGGTCGGTTCATCAAATAACAAAACTTCCGGCTTCATACAGAGGCCCCTGGCGATCGCCACCCGTTGTTTTTGCCCCCCGGATAATTGCTCCGGATAGGCTTCCGCTTTGGTACTTAACCCCACTTTTTCCAGATATAATAACGCCCGGTCTTTACATTCTGCTAGGGGTAATTTCAAAACCTTTCGGGGAGCTAACATTAAATTCTGTAAAACCGTGAGATGGGGGAACAAATTAAAATGCTGAAAGACCATCCCCACCCGCACCCGTAATTGGCGCAGAGCCAGTTGATTCACCGTTGCTTCCGACAGATCAACCCCCGCCACCGTTAACTTACCGCCACTAATCACTTCCAGACGATTCAAGCACCGCAAAAAAGTACTTTTTCCACAACCAGAAGGGCCAATAATGGAAATCACATCCCCTGGATAAATGGAGCTATTGACCCCCTTTAAAACCTTCAGCGAGCCAAAATTTTTTTGAAGATTTTCACAAACAATAATCGGCAGAGATTGGGTCATGCTATTTACTGCGGAATCAAGCTTTTTTCAGGTTAACCAATCCTTTTTTAGATAATTGTATTCTAGATAACATTCTCCTGTCCTTGACGCTCTACTATGGGAAAAATTAGGGGGCTTCCGTCTTGAAGCTGGCCGTTAAATCGTAGTGGAGGAACGACAATTATCACCATGAATCTATTGAAATCTTGGGGTCACTGGCGATCGCTGGCTTGGATGGCCCTTGGTTTGTTGCTTGTGGTAACCCTCCAAATTTTACCGGCAGTCTCTCAAGACAATGCCAAGCCTTTTATTGTGGCCACAGAACCGACCTTTCCCCCCTTTGAAATGTCCGACGAAAAAACGGGGACGTTAACGGGATTTGATATAGACCTGATTAAGGCAATTGGTCAGGAAGCCAGTCTGAATATTCAAATTGAAAGTCTCCCCTTTGATGGCATTATCCCGGCCCTACAATCGGGAACCATTCAAGCGGCTATTAGTGGCATTACCATTACCGCAGAACGGGCGAAATCCATTGCGTTTTCCAGTCCCTATTTCCAAGCGGGGTTGGCGATCGCGGTGCAAGAAGAGAACACCACCATTAGAACCGAAAAAGATTTAGCCGGGAAAAGAATTGCGGTACAAATTGGGACGACCGGAGCCATGGCCGCGGCAAAAATTCCAGGGGCAGAAATTACCAGTTTTGATTCGGCAGCGATCGCCCTCCAGGAGTTAGTTAATGGCAAAGTGGATGCAGTAGTGAATGATGGCCCGGTGACCCTCTACGCCATTAAACAAGCGGGCTTAAAAGGGGTGAAAGTGGTTAGTGAAATTGGCACCGAAGAATTTTATGGGATTGCCCTACCCAAAGCCCAGGGGGGAGCCGTCAACGAAAACGTGATGCAGATTAATTATGGGTTCTTTCGGGTGATTAAAAGTGGAGCCTATAAAGCCATTTATCAAAAGTGGTTTGGCATTGATCCGCCCTTTTTACCCCTAGTGGCTCCTGCAATGATCGGCTCCCAGGATACGACGGCAATAGCAACCATTGCGACTCCCCAACAACCGTTTGTGATCCTAGTTTTCCGTAACTTAATTAAAGGGGCCGGGGTTACAGTCATTCTCACGGTTTTTGCCGTTTTCTTTGGCTTGATCGGGGGAACTTTAGTGGCGTTAGGCTTAATTTCGCCGGTTAAAATCTTGTCCTGGATTTTCCGCATCTATGTGGAATTTTTTCGCGGCACTCCCATGCTGGTGCAATTATTCATCATTTACTTTGGTTTACCCGGATTATTCAAAGGCTTAGGATTGGAATGGACATTAGACCGTTTTCCGGCGGCGGTGATTGCCCTCAGTTTAAACGTCGCGGCTTATCTAGCAGAAATTATTCGGGGAGGCATTCAATCTATTGACCATGGTCAGTGGGAAGCCTGTCAATCCTTGGGCATGAGTCCTTTCCAAACCATGAAAGAGGTTATTTTTCCCCAGGCATTTCGACGCATTTTACCGCCCCTAGGCAATGAGTTTATTACCTTAATTAAAGACACCAGTTTAACGGCGGTGATTGGTTTTAGCGAGTTGTTCCGGGAAGGCCAGTTAGTGGTCGCTACCACCTATAAAGCGTTTCAGGTGTATATTGCCGTTGCCCTCGTTTATTTGGTTTTAACCACACTGTCATCGATCGCCTTTAAGGCTTTAGAAGAGTATATGAACCCGGTGGGTCGAGCGAAAAAACAGGCCACGGTTTAACAGATAACATTCTCTAGCACCCATAACGCCAGTTTTAACAATCATCCAATGGAGGTTTTTTATGATGTCTAAGCTGAATAAAGTGTTATCCCTAGGGCTATTGGGAACGGCGATCGCCTTAACATCCCCAGTTTTAGTTCAAGCTCAGGAAGTGATCCAACCAGACACCTTAACAACCCTGAAAAAACGGCAAAATTTACAACTCAAAACCTTCACCGATAACCCCAATTCCACCGGTTTGGGAACCCTGACCCAGGTTACCGAATTACAGCAAACCAGTCTGAATCAAATCACTAGCGTTAATGAATTGCGAGATGTGCAACCCACCGATTGGGCTTACGAAGCCCTGAAAAGTTTAGTGGAACGCTATGGCTGTATTGTGGGCTATCCTGACCGTACCTTTCGGGGAAATCGTGCCCTCTCCCGTTGGGAATTTGCCGCCGGTTTAAATGCCTGTCTCAATACCCTGGAAAAATTACTACAAGAAAACGTCGCGGTTCTACGGGAAGACCTGGACAAACTGCAATTATTAGCCCAACAATTTGCCCAGGAATTAGCCACTATGAACGTCCGGGTCAGTAACCTGGAAAGTCGCGTTACTTACCTCACCGATCATCAATTTGCGACGACGACTAAACTCAACGGGGATGTGATTTTAGTCTATTCCGGGGTAGGCGGTTCCGAACAGGCCGATGGCCCCCCCCATCAACCCATTCAAAATGGTCAAATTACCGTTAACTATCGGGTACGGATGAATTTTGACACCAGTTTTACCGGGCAAGACCAACTGCGGGTCAGAATGCAAACCGAAAACTTTACCCTCGCGAGGGGCGGTAGTAACCTCACGGATTTTAACTTTGCCTTTGTCGGGGAGCAGGATAATCGTCCCCAAATGAATAAAATTCAATACCGGTTTCCCTTTGGCAATAATCTAACCCTTTGGGCCAATGCCGCCAAAATTACCCTCGATGACGTAGCCGATCCCCTTTCCCCCTATGCCAGTTCCTTTACCGATGGCTCACTTTCGTTCTTTGGTTCTCTCGCTCCTATCTATCTCCTCAGTGACAACACGGGGCCAGGGGGAGGCGCGGCCTATAATTTCACTCCGGAGTTGAGTTTAGGGGCGTTCTATTCCGCCGGTAAGGGTTACAGCACGGCCTCTGGGGAAGGTTTCTTCAATGGTCAATACGTGGCCGGTACTCAGTTAACCTATCTCCCGGCAACCAATACGGGGGTGGCGATCGCCTATGCCCGCCAATATATTCCCCAAAACCAATTTTATGACTTTTCCGTATCCGGTTTTACTGGGTTAGCCAATGCCGATAACCCCTTCAGCTACGAAAATCGAGAAGACTATGGGGCGGGGAATGCCACCTCCTCGGATAATATCGCCCTGGTGTGGGCCTGGCAAATTGCCGAAGGGTTTGGGCTAGAAGGCTGGGGCATGTACACCAGTGCCAACGCAGAAGGGGGAGAACGGGCCGGGGACAGTGCCGACATTTGGAACTGGAAAGTGAGCTTGGCCTTTCCGAACCTCTTCCAAGAAGGTAACCTGGGGATGCTATCCGTCGGACAACCGCCCTACGCCGCCCAATTAAGCAACGTCAACAACTTACCCGGTGTGACCCCAGCCACCACCACTCCCCCCTGGTTTGTGGAAACCTTCTACGTCTTTAAAATTAACGACAATATTTCCTTCACCCCCGGCTTTTGGATTGCCCTTAATCCCGCTAACGACCGCGATCCCCTATGGGTCGGAGCCTTACGGAGTAGCTTTAAATTCTAAAAACCTGCCACAAATCCCGAACAGGCCGGTACTAGGGCCACTTGCTTTTCTTGAACAGTCCCCATAGGCCGGTTTCCCTTGTTTGGGTTATAACAAAACCTATGTCTAACCTTTACTCTTTGATTTTCTCTACCTATGTCTTAGGGTAGAGATTTTGAACCCAAGGGGAGAAAACCGTTCTGTTGACATTCGGTAATCTGACACTAACTCCCCTTTACACATTAGAATAGTATCCCCGATGATTGAGGAAGACTAGATCTAAAACTCGTTAGCGAAGAAACAACTCTTGGGTTTTCAACGGCTGAACCTTTTTTCTAAACACCGAGTCTAAACTGTCATCATCCATAAAATTACAAAGTCATTATGACTTCGATTTAGGAGCAAACCCCATTTTGAATCGTTTTAACTGTAAAAATCTACTATCTATCTGGGAAAGATAATGGTAGTGAAAGACCCTCATCGTTGATTGTAAGGAGTCAATGCCGCAATGCCCACCGCTAACCTCAACCCCTCTCATAAACAACCTACTTACTCGGCGGATATGGTGCGGACTTATCTGCATGAAATTGGTCGGGTTCCGCTATTAACCCACGAACAAGAAATCATTTTTGGTAAACAGGTACAGCGCATGATGTCACTGCTAGAGAAGAAAGAGGCTCTAGCGCAGTCCCTCGGACGGGAACCCCATTGGGAAGAATGGTTAGAGAAAACCGGCCTGACGGCAGAGGAATTAAAACGCGCTCTTCACCAGGGCAACCGGGCCAAGCAAAAAATGATTGAAGCCAATTTACGCTTGGTCGTGGCGATCGCCAAAAAATATCAAAAACGCAATATGGAATTTCTGGATTTAATTCAGGAAGGCAGTCTCGGTTTGGAACGGGGGGTCGAAAAATTTGATCCCACCAAAGGTTATAAATTCTCGACCTACGCCTATTGGTGGATTCGTCAGGCCATTACGCGGGCGATCGCCCAACAGGCCCGAACCATTCGTTTACCGATCCACATCACCGAAAAACTGAACAAAATCAAGAAAACCCAACGGGAATTAGCCCAACAACTCGGACGGAGTGCCACCCCCGGCGAAATTGCCCAGGCCCTGGAACTTGAACCGGCCCAAATTCGGGAATACCTGAGCATGGCTCGGCAACCCATTTCCCTCGATGTCAAAGTGGGGGATAACCAGGACACGGAACTGTCGGAACTGCTAGAAGACAGTGGGGCTTCCCCTGACCACTTCATCACCAATGAGTTAATGCGTCAGGATCTGCAAAATATGATTGCCGAGTTAACCCCCCAACAACAGGCCGTCCTTAAGCTCCGTTTTGGTCTGGAGGATGGTAAAGAACTGTCCCTCGCCAAAATTGGTCAACGCTTGAATATCAGTCGGGAACGGGTACGCCAACTCGAACATCAAGCCCTAGCCCAGTTGCGTCGTCGTCGGGCCACCATGGAAGCCTATCTATTAGCCAGCTAATTGCCAGTTAATTGCCAGTTAATTGCCGAAGAGTTCCGTTCGGGATCAACCATCTAAACCACGTCCATTTTGGGAACTGTAGTTTTTTGAGATACATTCCAGGGACAAGTCCCCCTTTTTAAGGGGGATTCAGGAGGATCGCCTTGGGAAATCCATAAATAATGGGTTCCGTTCGGGAGCAACCATCTATTATCTTTGGAGGGGACTTTTACCCCTCTTTATTAATGGTTATTAAGATTTTTTGGGCGAACCGGCTATTCTCAAACCTCCTATAAATGAGCCAGTTTTTGGCGATCTTGAATAACAATTTTTCCCCCTCGCCGATAGCTCACCACCCCCTTCAACTGTTTAAATAGACGCACACATTCCTCATAGCTGATCCCAATACTACGGGACATTTGATCATACGTTAACGGAATATTCAACACATTTTCTTCTGAGTAAGAACGGATTCCGTAACAACTGTGATAATACTGAATGAGTTTCGTTAAGCGTATGAGGGGTTTCTCCGTAATTAAACCCTGTACCGTATTATGAAGCTGTTGGAGCCTGTCATTATAAACCGATAAAATAGTGAGGCTAATTTCAGGAACCTGAGCAATGACCCTCAATAAGGCCTCCCGCTCAATCGTCAAAACTTGGGAAGGGGCAAGGCACATCACCGTCGCTGGAGCAAGGCCATTACCGAAAATCGCCGAGGCCGCAAA
>JAYKIP010000272.1:0-4138 GCA_035286205.1 Merismopediaceae cyanobacterium | reverse complement strand
GAAATCCTTTTTCTGTCAAGGTGCGTAACACCCAGGGCAAATCACCAAATTGATCCACACCCAAAGCCCGCATCGCTCGTAATTTATAGGTGGCGGTGACTAGGGTATTGCCCCGTAATTCTTCAATCCGGGCTAATTCTCGCCAAAGCCGTACCCGGTCAATCCGGTAATTGGTGCTAAGTTTGCCTCGAAACCCTTGATATTCTGATTCATAACCCGACCCAATTCGCCAGCCCATCTTCACTTTTTCCACCAAATCCTTGGCAGTTTGTTCGGCGGCATTAAAGGTCTCTTTATATTTTTTGATTAAATTAGGGGCTTTAAGTATCTGGGAATTTCGATCATCTGTTAAGGGCCGCAATAATTGACTTTTTAGTTGACCCCCAGTCTTTTGAAGAGTCTTTTTAACTTCCTTTAAAGGAGGTTTAAGGGCCGCTTTTAACGGCTGTAAAACGGAAATATTTTCCTGAGTAGTCTTCCAATAGCCCATGAGTTGAGCATACCAATTTGTTAACTCTTCTCGAATTTCCCTATCGTATTGGCTAGATTGTTGATAAATTTCCCCCAAAGGAGGGGTTTTAATTTCCGGTTTAGCCGCCTTAATGCTTTCGACTAATTGTTGGCGGTATAAGGAATAATTAGCGAGAATTTCTTCGATCTCGGATAGGCAAGCATAGATATTATCGAGATCAATTTTGACAAAAGGTACTTCCCTAAAATCTTCTTCTAAAAAGCGACAAACCCCGGCCCCACTACCAATCACCGTCGGACACCCCGAAAATAAAGACTCCAATGCCACTAAGTTTAAGGTATCGTAACGAGATGGCACGAAAGTAATGCCTTTTTGAGTAAAAAGCTCCATTAAATTAGACTGGCTTTTAGGGGGCAATAAATTGACCTGAATATCCCGATTTTTCATCATTTTCTGAAGAAATTCCTCAGAAGAAACCGTGCGTAAATTATTAAAACTATGGGGCCCAATAATATTTGCTGAGTGATAGTGATAGTGAGATGACCACCAGACTAAATCCAGAAAAATATCCGGCCCTTTACGTCTTTCGGTTCGTCCAATAAAATTTAAGTCAGGAAGAGAATCATTGGGAGTTTCGGTGACAGGCTCAGGTAAATCAAAAAAGGAGAGAGGATGGTAATAATAAGTGAAAAAAGGACTCAGGATTTTCCATTCATCAATATAACTTTTGCTGATGCCATAACGAATATCAACCGTTGCAAATTGTTTCTGTTCTTCTAGGTCTAAGGGGATATTATCTTTGCCATTATCAAACCAATCTAGCTTTAAAGTTGTGGAAATTTTACCATGTAAAGAAAGAGCAACTTTATCAAATTTAACCTGATGGTAGTTAAGCGCAGGACGAAGAAAAATTCCCCATTGTTCATAATCGGGGGAATCAATTAAATCAAACTCCATACCTGCTACCGAAGCCGCAATATTACTAGCGCGAATAAAGGAATAATGAGTCCATTTCGGTGGAGTAACATCGAAAAAATTATTTAACTCTGCTAAAAAATATCGCTCTTGAAAGGGTAGAGGATGAGCATTGATGGGACGTTTATTGGCTATTTGTTCTTTTTCAATGAGGTAGTAAAAATCAATTCCTGGGTTTTTTAAAATGAGACTACGATAAAAAGTCTGCCCTCCCCCTACTTTGGCAAATAAGTCAAAATCAGTGATTAATACTTTCATACGGGTTTAGGTGACAAGCAAAAAAGTGAGTAAAGTCGTTATAGCGGGAATAGGTTCGCTGTCTAAGGCGTAATGAGCAAGATGGTTATGAATTTGTTCCAACCCCTTAGTTATTTGTCTGTGGGCCACCATGATGAGTAAACCAGAGTGAACCGCCATTGTACCAGACATCTTCTGGCCCCGACCAATGGGGGAGGATCGTGTTTTGAAGAAGTTGTTGAAAGGCGGGGGTTCGGCAAACAAATTGAGACGGCATCACTATTTTGAGTTTTTCCTGGGCGGCTAAAAGATAGGTTGCTAGGATATACTGTTCGTTCCAATACCAAGCATCAAAGGTTTCAGGGTAGTCATAGGGAAGCACAATATCATGGAAGTGAATAAGAACACCCGGTTTAAGATAGGGTAAAATATCAAGCATAAAAACAGTGACATCTGAATTCATGAAAGAACGGTGACTGCCATCCATGAAAACAATATCTCCTGGTTCTAATTGGGAAAAAATTGATAAATCGGCTAGTTCTAGTCCTTGACGAATAACGCGATCGCAGACTTGATCCACTTCATAACGGGGTTGGGGATCAAGGGAAATAATTTGGGTATTGAGATGATGATCCCGTTTGGCACGGGCGGCAAAGAGCGTGGTAACTCCGGAGCCAATTTCTAAATAAATTTTGGGTTTATAGGTTGCGATAAAGTAGTAAAGAAAAGCAGAATCAACGGCATTAATCGCGCCTCCTAACCAAGCCGGTTCACTATTTTTAGCTTCGCTAATGTTTAAAGAGATTGCTTCAAAATAGGGATATAATTTAGCCAATCCCAGGGAATGATTGAGTTGTTCTTCAAAATCTCTCTCAAAAAGTTTGATTAGTCCCTGATGGGGATTATTATCTGTCCAACGGCGTGTATAGTGCCGCGAAGGGGGATATTCCAATGATAAATAATAACGCCCAGTTCTAGCATTCAGCAACGGAACCATTTTTTCCGGTTCGGATAATAGTTTAATATCTTGCTCAAGCTGTTGTTTAAGTTCGTCTATTTGTCGCCGGTAAAGGGTTGAGTACTCAGAAAGGGCAGTTTTTATTTCGCTAACAGAGTCAGTTAATGCACTATTGGTTAAAGATAATTTTTCTGCAAAAAGATTTTCTACTTCCGCCAACCCTAATAATTTCGCCCGTAGTTTTTTGAGTAATTTTTTGATCATAATACTTACCAAATCAGATATTTTTTGTTTTATCTAGGTAGAGAAAATTCCATAATACTATTTTTATAGATCTACAAATAAAAGTTTGCTCCCCAACTTGAGCTAATAGACTAAACAAAATCGGTAATTAATACTTTCATGGTTTTGAGGAATCAGATTGGGCTGGGGACAGCACTTAAGTAAAGGTTTTAGAGTGATAAATTCAGTTGGCTCAAAAATTTGATGAAAAATCGTTAGGAGATTCTTGGGCAAGGAGAAACATCACAAGTGATCGCAATGAATAGCAATTCCCGTTGAAAAATCAATGAATGCCCTACCGAAACAATTAGGAAGCTTGGATATTGTTTGCTTGTTTTCCTTTTGGCCCCTTTGTAATCTCAAAAGATACCCTTTGGCCTTCTTTTAAGGTTTTGTAGCCTGCCATGTTAATTTGTGAAGAATGGGCAAAAATATCTTCGCCACCTTCATCGGGGGTAATAAACCCAAAACCTTTTGTATCATTAAACCATTTGACGATACCTGTTGCCATTGTTTAAACTCCCTAGGGAAAGACGGATTTAATTATAGACAGCGTTGCACATTCTTTGCGGCTTGCCAAGCTGTTTTGATGTTCATTCCCTCGTAAAGTTCCCAGCCCCTTTCCCCTAGATTTCTCTATTGGCGATCGCCGAAAGCCCGTTTTAGCCCTTCGCCGCTGTAGTTGATGCTCAAGACGGTGAGAAAAATGGCCAAGCCGGGAGCCAAGACCAGATGGGGAGCCGTTAAGAGGTAATCCTTGGCGGTGTAAAGCATTTGGCCCCAGGTCGGGATGTCGGGGGGAAAGCCCAATCCGAGAAAGCTGAGGGTGGATTCGGTGATAATGGCATTACCCATAGACCAGGTGGCCGCCACAATGATCAGGTTCAAAACATTGGGTAAGAGATGTTGCAAAATTAGTCGGGGGGGACTGGCTCCCAGGGCGATCGCGGCCTGCATAAATTCCATTTCTCGCAGTTTTAAGACATTGCCCCGCACCAATCGCGCCACTGCCATCCAATTCAAACCGCCAATCAATAACACGACCAAGATAAAAATCCCCACCTGGGGTGAGGCGATCGCCTTCATGGCATCCCGAAACAGATAGACCACCAACAACAGCAAGGGCAACTGGGGCAACGACAGAAAAATATCCGTCAGACGCATGAGGAGTGTATCCACCCAACCGCCATAGAAACCGGCTAATAATCCGACCA
>JAYKIP010000271.1:0-3398 GCA_035286205.1 Merismopediaceae cyanobacterium | reverse complement strand
GCCTATCGCGAAAGTGCCGATAGTTATCTGCAATTGGTGATTAAACCCCTCCTGTGGCCGGATTTAATTTGGCTGGGTTTATTGCCTGGTCTGAGTGAAGAACTCCTCTTTCGTGGCATCATGTTACCCGCCTTTGGGTTCGATTTAATCGCCGTGATTGCCTCCAGCCTCATTTTTGGGGTCTTGCACCTCAGCAGTTGGCAACAATGGCCTTATGTCGTTTGGGCGACTCTGGTGGGATTTTTCCTCGGTTATACGGCCCTGCTCACGGGGAATTTAGCCATTCCGATTGTGGCCCATATCCTCACCAATTGGGTTTCTAGTGCTTTGTGGAAATACAGCCGGGCTGGTGCAGGTTAAGCCAGTTGATGGGCAAACCCTCTAGGTAAAGCGAGCCGTCATACAGTAGGGACAATCGAGCCATTCCTGTTGCAGTTCTGCCTGGCAAACTCGACAGGTCAGCGCACTCTTCCGTTTAGCCCGCAGTTCCGATTCCAGCCCTGTATCGGTAAAGGTGACCCGTTCCACTTCATCCAGGGTGGTATGACCTTCCTGTACCAGATTTAGACTATAGGCCAGGAGCGTTACCATCCCTTCTTCTACGGCACAATCTTTAATGCGATCCGTTGTGGCCCCTTCGTTAATCAAGGACGCAATCCGTTCTGAGTTTCGCATCACCTCATAGACCCCGACCCGTCCTTTATAGCCACTGCCATTACATTTGGGACAGAGGGAACCATTTTGTCGCGCCGCATGGATTTCATCGGGAGTCAGGGTATTGGCTTTATAAAAGCTGATTTGTCCCTCTTCAGACACACTAAACCCAAACCGGGATAATTCTTCCCGATTGGGATTGTAGGGTACCCGACATTCGGTACAGACCCGTCGCATCAGCCGTTGGGCCAATACTCCTAATAACGCCCCCGACACCATGAACGGTTCCACTCCCATTTCATCTAAGCGGGCGATCGCCCCGGCGGCATCGTTGGTGTGGAGGGTGGTTAAAACTAAGTGACCCGTTAATGCGGCTTCAATAGCGGTTTTAGCCGTTTCCTTATCCCGCGTTTCCCCTACTAGGATCACATCAGGGTCTTGACGCATAAAGGCTCGCAGAATGGAGGAGAAGTCCATGCCCTTTTCCCGAATCACCTGCACCTGGGTAATACCCGGCAAAGCGTATTCAATGGGATCTTCAGCAGTATTAATATTTACCCCCGGACTGTTGCGTTCCGCTAAGACCGAATACAAACTGGTGGATTTTCCTGACCCCGTTGGCCCCGTCACCAAAAATAAACCGTAGGGCCGGCCCGCCAATTCCCGGACCGTTTGTAAGGTATCCGGGTTGGAAATCAGGAAATCTAGCCCTAATTGGGTCGCGGAGTTATCCAAAATCCGTAAACACACCTTTTCCCCATAACGGCTGGGAATGGTATTCACTCGAAAGTCCACCTTACGGCCCTGGTAAATCCGGCGAATTTTGCCATCCTGGGGGGCACGACGTTCCGCAATATCCATATCCGCCATAATTTTAAAACGGGCTACAACGGCGGGGGTAATCTTACGGGGGAGAGGATCAAAGGCCTGGTGTAACACCCCATCTTTACGGAAGCGAATGCGTAGGGTTTCTTCCTGGGGTTCAACGTGAATATCGGAAGTACCTTCCTGGAGAGCTTTGGCGAGAATTTTATTCACTAGGTTAATCACCGGAGCCTGGTTTGCGTCTTTAGAGTCCAAAGAATCTGCATCGTCACTGGCGGCCTCCTGGAAATTGGCATCGAGGGAACCCACAATATCCGTCAGGTCAGCGAGGTTATCAATTTCTTTTTCTTTTTTCTTTTTCTCTTTTTCTTGCTCTAGTTCCCCTTTAATTTCATAAAACTGTTCTAGTAACTGTTCAAAGTCATCTTTGGTAATCACTAAACGACGTAATTCGAGACCCTTTAAACGCAGAATCCGTTGAAGTTCGTCCTGGGCATCCAAATTATCCGGATCGACCATGGCCACCAGCACACTGGGCGGATCGCCCTCTTGACGGGCCAGGGGAAGAATCTTGTAACGGCGGCAGGTATCGAGGGGAATTAATTCATGGATTAATTGGGCCATTTCCCGATTGGCGACGGGTTTAATTTCTGGGTCAACGCTATCTACACCGTAGAGAACTTTTAGTTCAAACAGATAGTGTTTTTTATATTGCCGATAGAGTTCGGGCGTGAGGGGGTTACCGGTGACCGTCTCAATTTCCTGGGGAAGCGATCGCCCCGTCTGCTTCATTTGCACCAGGGCCTGTTTGAGTTGCTCCTGGGAAACACTACCACTGGCAATTAATTTGTTACCAAAGGGGGAAAAGTAATTACGGAGAGCAACCGCGCGGGTCGTTGTCCGTTTGGTGTTGGAATGTGTTGTCGAAGCATCGGTCATGGCCGCATCAACCCCAAGATATTGATCAGGTGCAGTTTTTTAAGACGCTAATTATCTAGCGTTTTTTAGATCCTAGCAAGAAATTTCGCCTTCGTTGCTGGCGCTCGGAAACTGCTCGGCCCAGAGTTGGATAAACCAATCGGGTAGGGTCACTTTTTGGCGAGTAGCGGGGCAAAGGGCAATATGACGGGTGAGGGCCTGGGCGACGGGTTTCTCTTTTTCAGTACCAGCCAAGTAAACGACATACTGGAGGGCAAAACGGGCCGCATCTAGGCGTAGAAATTGCAGATGAATGGCTAGGCGATCGCCGCATTGGAGGGGAGCCAAAAAATCAATTTCCGCGTGGGTAATCGGTAGAATGAGGTCGGAGTTTTGTAAAAAGACCTGGAGACTATAACCTCGGTGTTCTAAAAAATCCTCGTAGGCTTCGTGACAAATGGATAACAGAGATGCAAAATAGACCACGCCGGCCGCATCGGTGTCCCCTAACCGCAACGTTCTGAGATAGGGTTTCAAAGTCATCTTCTCCAAATGTGTGATATGGGTATCAACAACCATACAATACTGACTTCCTGGCAATTGGCTTGGCAACGGTTTAAGAGCGATCGCCTGGCCCTAGTGGGTTTGGGGATATTTGCTGTGATCATCCTGGCAGTCATTATCGGGCCCTGGGTGTATCGTGTGCCCCTCGACCAGATTGATTTTCGGCAAACGGCGGCTTTACCCAGTTGGCAACATCCTTTGGGAACCAATGACCTAGGGCAGGATCAATTAGCGCGATTATTGGCGGGGGGGCGGATTTCCCTGACAGTGGGACTCACGGCCATGGTCGTTTCCTTAAGCCTAGGCACCCTGGTCGGATTATTAGCCGGTTTCTATGGCGGTTGGGTGGATACACTCCTCATGCGTCTGACGGATATTTTTCTGTCGTTGCCCCAGTTGCCCTTGCTGTTGTTGGTGGTCTATCTGTTTCGGGATGC
>JAYKIP010000270.1:0-7244 GCA_035286205.1 Merismopediaceae cyanobacterium | reverse complement strand
GTTAATTGGGTTAACTCCTGTTGACGGGGATAATATACCGAGGTAATTTGTAATCCCTGGGGCGTAAAATACCATAATTGATGACGACTTTCAAAAATACACCGGGGTTCTAACCAATATTGTTGGTAACGGTATCGCCAAGCTAAATTATTACGAAAATTGGCCATGGCCCGCGACGATAAAAACGAGGATTGACACAGCCCTTGTTTCAGGTCTTCTTGATTGGCAAAATAGTTCAAAACAAAGACCATGGTGCTATTCGCCAAATGAATTATCAAATTCTGGAAATATAAACCCAGGGGTTCGGCGATCGCCTCTAGATCGGTAGGCGGAGTTAATAATGATTCACCCGTCTTGGTAAACAGTAAAGCGCGAAAAATATCCTCCGTTAAGGGAATTTTATCCAGACTTTCCTGTTGAATAATGGGGCGATAAACTGTTAATAATGCTTGCAGTTGATCGAGGGGATAATCCGTAGCGGGATGACCGTATTGACTTAAAAAAGTAAGGGTGACTGTCTGCCAAATTTCCCCTAATAAATATTGGCCATTATGCGGTAATTGTTCGGGGGTAACGGCGAGGGTTTTCAGATCTTGGACAACATTTTGGATTTGCTGAACCACCAGGGCAATTAAGGCTTGACGTTTATCACTTTGGAGAATATCTAACTCCAGGGGAATATCAGTGAGGTTTCTACCGGCTTCTAGGCCCAGGGCAGTGATCGAATATGGACTTAAAGCAGAGTTTAAAGGATGATTTGACGCATTGACATTGACGGAGGCGATCGCCGATGACGGAGCCGAGGGAGCCGCAGTTTGAGGGGCTTGGGAGTCGGAAGGATTCGTTAGATCCTCCAGGGCCGTTTCCAGGGTGGAAGGCATCGCTTTTCGCACCAACCAACGGGCTAGAAATAATTCTCTTTTTCTACCTTGCCAAAATAATTGATCAAATTCTGACTGTTTTCCCTGGCGTAAATGAGTTTCAATGTGGTCTAAACTGCTGTCAATTTGCGTTAAGCCGGAGTGAAATAGGGACAATAACCAGCGATCGCGTCTATTGAGGGAAACCGGACGGGTTACCAGGGCTTCTGACCAAACCGTTCCTCCCTGAAGAATACGCTCTAATCCAGTTAATAATTCCGGGGGATGAATGCCTTTAGGAAAATACCCGGCCACCCCTCGACGTTGGGCTAATTGCAACTGTAACCGGTCTAAACTGGCGGTTAATAAACAAACTTTAAGGGTGGGATAGTCGCGGCACAATTGCTGACAGAATTGCCATCCCGCGCCTGGGTTCGACAACATTAACGGATCTAGGAGAATTAAATCTGGATAAGGCTCTTTTAACCAGCCCTGCGCTTCTCCCGGACTGCCCACTTGTCCAACAATTTGCCATGGGGATTGATTGCCCAACCAGGTGATTAACCCCAACCGAAAAATCGGGTCTTCATCAATCATTAATACCGTGACGGGGCGATCGCTCACAATTAAAGCTAAATTGGCAAAGCTGACTTGGCAAAGCTGAATTGGGTGATTTCTTTATTTTCCTTCCCCTTATCAGAGCAAAAAAGGAAAAGCTTCAAGGAGTCTTGCCGTGTTTCGACCCTCGTTACTTTTCCTTATTACTCTTACTCCTCACACACAAGATGATAATACCGGAACTTGCCTCTCTGACCCTGATTTTTTGTGACACTTTGGAGATCGGCACAGAAGGGGGGACTGGCGATCGCGGGGGGTAATTATGGGTTAATCAACGGATATGGCTAGAATAAGAGACGGTAATTTATTGATCGCGGTTCAAAATTAATGGAAATTCGTGGGACAGAGCATTCTCCCTTAACCTGGTCGGGGGATGCCTTAGCGTTAGCTTTCTTTGAAAATGCCGTAGAAATTACGGGGGATCTGGCGCAATTAGATGAGCGTCTTCAGGGAACCTTGCAGGAATTAGTCACAGAAATCGAATTTACTGGCAAGGCGGGGCAAAAGGCGGTTACCCGTGTCGGTTCCACGACTCCCATTCGTAAGCTGATCTTGATCGGATTGGGTAAAATTGAGGGCTTTAAGCGGGAAACCCTGGGGAATGCGGCGGCGGCGATCGCCCGGTTAGCGAAAAAGGAAAAGATCAAAAGTTTAGGGATGAGTTTACCGTTACTGGATCATCAGGAAGCAAAAACAGCGGCGGTGATTAGTGAAAGTGTCTTTTTGGCTCTCCATCAGGATCATCGTTTCAAGTCCGATCCAGAAGATAAGGGGGTAACCCTGGCGACGGTGGAGTTATTGGGGTTAGGGAATCAGGTCGAGGCGATCGCGGCGGCGGAAAAAATGGCAGAGGGGGTGATCCTGGCGCGGGAATTGGTGGCGGCCCCGGCCAATGTGGTGACTCCCATTTCTTTCGCAGAAACGGCCCAGGAGTTAGCCCATACCTACGGGTTAGAACTTCAGATTTTAGAACAGGTGGATTGTGAACGGTTGGGGATGGGAGCCTTTTTGGGGGTTGCCAAAGCTTCGGAAATTCCGCCTAAATTTATTCACCTCACCTATCGTCCTCAAAATCCTCGGAAAAAAGTGGCGATTGTGGGCAAAAGTTTAACCTTTGATTCCGGTGGTTTAAATATTAAAGGGGCCGGCAGTGGTATTGAAACCATGAAAACAGATATGGGAGGAGGAGCGGCTACCCTAGGGGCGGCCAAGGCGATCGCCCAGTTAAAGCCGGATGTGGAAGTCCATTTTATCTGTGCGGCAACGGAAAATATGATCAGTGGTAAAGCAATGCACCCCGGCGATATTCTCACGGCTTCTAATGGCAAAACCATTGAGGTGAATAATACCGATGCGGAAGGTCGTTTAACCCTTGCTGATGCCCTAATTTATGCGGAAAAGTTAGGGGTTGAGGCGATCGTGGATTTAGCCACTTTAACGGGGGCTTGTGTGGTTGCCTTGGGGGATGATATTGCAGGGTTATGGAGTAGCGATCCGGCCCTGGCTCAACAGTTAAAAACGGCGGCCGCTCAAGCGGGGGAAAAATTCTGGGAAATGCCCATGGAGGATAAATATTTTGAGGGGTTAAAATCGCCGATTGCTGATATGAAAAATACGGGGCCTCGTGCGGGCGGTTCGATTACGGCGGCTCTTTTCCTGAAGCAATTTATTGAGAAAACACCCTGGGCGCACTTAGATATTGCTGGCCCGGTGTGGACAGATAAGGAAAATGGGGTACATAATTCGGGGGCAACGGGTTTTCCGGTGAGAACCTTAGTTAACTGGGTTTTAAGTTAATTTTTTAGGGGCGATCGGGGTTTAATCTGAGCATCTAGGGATTAGGCCCCTAACCCTAAATCGGTATAATATCAAAGAAAAAATTGCTCCCCATAGAATAGACAAAGGACAGGTGACAACGATGAAAATCGCTTCAAAAGTGTCATTAGAGTTGATAAACCCCGTCTAACTCAAAACCCATAGTTTTCTGATTGCCCAAGGCGATCCCCCTAAATTCCCCTTAAAAAGGGGGACTTATCCCTGAAATGTATCTAAAAAAATTATAGTTCCCAAAATGGACGAGGTTTAACCCCTTTTCTGTTCTTCAAAGTAAAGTGTTAAAAATTCAAGCAAAGATAACCATTGAAAAATTGAGAGAAGTAAAAATACTTGTAAACGAACTAATTGGCGAATTTTAGGGAATTATTTACGGTTCAACAGAACTGTTAGGACAGGGCTGGAGTAAAACTAACCAGGGCTTTTCTATTTTAACTTGATAGTTGCCCGGTAAGGAACTCGAACAACTCTGATTAGGGGCATGAATTAACGTCACAACTTCTTCGGTTTGTTCAAAGGTGAGGGTCTGGTTAAGATAACCCTGTAAAAACTGACGAATCACTCGGCGTTGAAGGGCTAAGGGTAACGTTTGTAGAGCCGATAAACTCAGTTGATGGGGGTGGGGGCCAAGACTGTTGGTGAGAGCTTGGGCGGTTATTTCCGTTAAATAGGCATTTTCTGCCTGGAGGATTTCCGCCGTTTGGGCTAAATGTTGTTCGGTATGGGGATTAAAATGGTCGGTTAGATAGGGAAAAACTCGATGACGGAGACGATTGCGGGCATAGGTTAATTTTTCATTGACCACATCTTCCCAAATCGGCAAAGAATATTGGTGGCAAAAGTTCCCCGTTGTCTGGCGAGAAAGGTTGAGTAAAGGTCTGACTAATGGAATCGTTGGTGTTAGGAATCTTTGCCAGGTGAGGGCGGTTAATCCCTGGGTTCCTGCTCCTCGAATGAGGTTATACAGAAAGGTTTCAGCGCGATCGCTTTGGGTATGACCGGTGACAATGTAGGCGTAATGCTGTTCTTGGGCAATTTCAATGAGGGCTTGATACCGCCATTCCCTCGCCGCCTCTTCAGTTTCCGGTAAATTAACCGCTGTTTTTTGCCAGTACGGAAGTTGCCAGTGGTGAGCCAATGCCCGGACATGATCCGCTATCCCCGCATCGGTCGGCCAGCCATGGTCACAATGGGCGATCGCCAACTGCCAATGCCATTTTTTGCGGAGGTCTAGGAGAATTTGCCCTAAACAAACCGAATCCTGTCCCCCGGAGACCGCCATTAAAATTGCAGACTCTGGAGGTAGATAACGGTAACGTTTAAGGCGTTGATGAACGTGGCTATGTAACGCTGTCCAGGTCATCGGTGATTTCTGGTCTTTATCTTCCAGTGATCGCTATAGATTTTTAATCCCCCCGCCTATCGGCTTCCCCCCTTATGAAGGGGGGCCAGGGGGGATAGTTCTGTATTTTGTTACTTCTTACTAGAGGATTCATATCAAGTCTAAGAGACTTTCAGACCTAAAGCGTCATCCCCAGATACTTGGCAACGGTTTGCACATCTTTATCACCCCGTCCGGAACAGTTGATCACAATGCGCGGACTGCCGGTTAATTGGGGACATAGGGTTTCTAGGTAGGCGATCGCATGGGAGGTTTCCAGAGCCGGAATAATGCCTTCTAGTTGACATAACCGTTGGAGGGCGGCGATCGCCTCTTGGTCTGTAACGCTGTAGTATTCAGCACGACCAGCATCTTTAAGATAACTATGTTCGGGGCCAACACCGGGATAATCTAACCCCGCACTAATCGAATGGGCTTCCAACACTTGACCCTCGGTATCCTGTAACAGATAGCTCATGGCTCCGTGTAATACACCGGGTTTACCCAGGGTTAGTGTCGCCGCGTGTTTACCAGACGCAATGCTTTCCCCTGCCGCTTCTACCCCAATAATCCGTACCGAGACATCGGGTAAAAATTCATAGAATAACCCCATGGCATTGGAACCACCTCCGACACAGGCCAATAAAATATCCGGTAAACCGCCCCATTTTTCTAAACATTGTTGACGGGTTTCCAGACCGATCACATGATGAAAATCACGCACCATCATCGGGTAGGGGTGAGGCCCGGCTACGGAGCCTAAAATGTAATGGGTGGTCTCAACGTTCGTTACCCAATCCCGAATCGCTTCCGAGGTGGCATCCTTGAGGGTTCCGGTGCCGGCGGCTACGGGTTGGACGGTTGCCCCTAACAAATTCATGCGAAAGACATTCAGTTTTTGACGTTCCATATCTTGAACGCCCATATAGATAATACATTCCAAACCAAAGCGAGCGCAGACAGTGGCCGTTGCAACGCCGTGTTGACCGGCTCCGGTTTCGGCAATGATTCGTTTTTTGCCCATGCGTTTAGCCAGCAGGACTTGACCCAGGGCATTATTAATTTTGTGTGCGCCGGTGTGGTTCAGGTCTTCCCGTTTGAGATAAATTTGGGGGCCAGTGCCATCGGGACGGGCATAATGGGCGGTTAACCGTTCGGCAAAATAAAGGGGGCTGGGACGACCCACATAATCTTTAAGCAGTTCTTGAAGTTCGCGGTTAAAGTCCGGATCGTCTTGATATTGGGCGTAGGCGGTTTCCAGTTCAAAGAGGGCAGGCATCAAGGTTTCGGGAACGTATTTGCCGCCATATTGACCAAAACGACCCAGGGCATCGGGGTATTGGTTAAAGGTTGGGGGGGAAAGGGGGGTTGTGGTCACGATTTTTACGGAAGACAAGACAAGGCAATATGATTAATTTCAGTCTAATCTCAAAGTTCCCCTGATGACGCTTCCGGCTTCTCCTCCCCCTGTCTCTGTTCCCCATCCTCCCCATCCCGGCACGACGTTACAGGCCGCGATCGCCCTGGGGGTAGCCATTTTTTGCATTGCGGCGGCTTCGATCCTGATTATCTATGCTCAGGCGGATTTGGGAGCCAATGCCATTACTTTTAACCGGTTGGGGTTAGCGGCGATCGCCTGTGTTTTGTATGGGGGAAGCCAGGGTTTCCGGGAAGATACCTCCGAAATTTGGCCGTTACCATCTTTGGGATTCGGGGAAGTAGGGTTATTAGGACTGGCGGGGATTACCTTTGCGGGATCGCTGAGTGTATGGAATTGGTCAATGACCCAAACCAGTGTGGCCAATGCCACGTTACTAGAAAATTGCTTACCGATTTTTACGACATTGGGAGGTTGGCTCTTTTTGCGACAACGGTTTTCCCGTCAGTTTTTGGCCGGTATGGGGTTAGCGATTCTCGGCGTGATTGCCATTGGCTTAGGGGATTTACAGTTAGTGGGGGATCAACAATGGGGTGATGGGGCGGCGATGTTCAGTGCTTTATTGGCGGCGATCAGTTTACTGAGTGTGGAGCAATTACGCCATAAATTAAGTACGCTATGGATTATGTTGGGGACTTCTTTGGTGGGGACACTGTTTGCTTTTGGGGTGATGTGTTTGACCGAATCCCAGTGGTTTCCCCAGCATCCTCCAGCGATTTTGGCGGTGATTAGTTTGGCCTTAATTTCCCATTGTTTAGGGCAAGGATTATTGACCTTTTCCCTCAGTCATTTCACCTCTGCTTTTGTGTCAGTGATTTTATTAATTGTCCCGGCGATCGCCGCGATTTTAGCTTGGATGTTATTTGGCGAAGCCCTTTCGATTCCTAACCTGTTGGCCTTTACCGTTGTTTTGGTGGGGATTTATGGGGCCATTCAAGCTCCCAGCGTTCCCAGCAATCCCCCTAATCCAAAGCTCGAAAAGGCAAGTTCTTGACCATTTCGCCTGAACAGGATTCTTCATTAAAGATGGGCAGCGAGAGAATCGAACTCTCATGAGGGGTTACCTCGCCACATTTTGAGTGTGGTGCGTCTACCAATTTCGCCAGCCGCCCTG
>JAYKIP010000269.1:0-6914 GCA_035286205.1 Merismopediaceae cyanobacterium | reverse complement strand
TAGCCGCTCGCCTGTTAGCTGTAGCTTGATCAATACCAGAGTTCATGCAAATTTCAATGCCAATACTTTGATTATTACCATCACTTGTACTAGCGTGCCAGCCTTTTTCATCGGTAGGTAAATGTTTGACACAGCGTTGATCATCTACGGTGTAGTGCCAGGAGACTTTTCTTGCTCTGGCATCAGGCCCTTTCATATATGTGGCATGAGCGCGGGCATCAGCACCTGTATTCGTATTATCCGTATTGTGAATTGTGATAAATGATGGAGTGATTTTTGTTCCTGGACGGTTAGAAACACCTTCGGGGAGCAGATCGATCTCTAAGTTGAGAGTCTTTCCTACATCAGGTCTGCTGACCATATAGTTTACCTTGTTAGCGATAGGATTAATCATAAGGTCTCCCCTTATTCTTTGACAGTCGGGAAAAAGTCGGAACTTTACAAATATTCCAGCTCAAATTCTCGATTAGTCGTGTTCATAGTAACACCTTGGCAAAAAAAGATCTTTTCAAAAACAAAAAAATAATATATCTTAATGCCTTGCAATGTATCTTAATGCTTTGCAATGTATCTTAATATTTATTTACGTTTCATATTGCTTTTGTATTTTGACTCAGCTAATTACTGTCAGCAGAAGCTGACACTCTTATGGAATTATCCCTCCATAAATCGGGGTTAATTATCAACGGGGCTTAAGAGCTACTTGCTTTATGCCGTCTGTTCACCCCGCTATACAATGAATACGGAGATTGCCGGTCGCTTAACAACCAGAATAGCTAAGGCTTTACGATGTTAGCGTAGCACTCTTTTCACTCTTTTTGAGTTGTAGGGCATAATCAATAATTTTTTTTAAGGTTTCTAAATTGGTTTGAATAATTTCTTCCCCTTTAGATACCTGGGATTTATGGAACTCTACTAAGGAGCTATTTTGTTCATTGGCAATAAAATCTTGACCAAAAACGTTGACAATATCTCCATCTATAAGATTAATGCGAGTATAAAGGGTTTGGCCCGGTTTTCCCTGTTGGTTTAAAGGTTTACTACGGTCGATCGCATCGGTAGTTTCTTCAATAATGGTCACAATTTCTAGATTAACCGCCTTGTCAACGGCCTCTAAAAAAGCATTGAGGGCTGATTTTCCCTCTTGTATTTGTGTGAGGGGACTCTCAGTCGTGTTAGGATTGTCTGGCATTAGGAACCTACCCAGCATTAACAGATTTATTCTGGTTGTAACATAAACATTCCAGGGAAATCATTAATTTTTGTAAAGTTCCCCCTGCTTAGGGACAGGCTTCGACACTGACTTGATAACTTTTTCCCAGGGAGGGTAAATCTCCCACAAACACATTCACTTGATAGGGTTGACTTTGACGACGGGGAATCCCTTCAACGATCAGGGGCTGATTGGGTTGGAGGGTGGGTTTTTGATCATAAAAATTATCGGCGGTTCCATCGCTATATTTCAAATACATCCGAATAGAATATTCGCCACTACTGCGAGGGGTTAAGGTGACTTGATATTTTTGGGTATTGACCCCTGAGTTAACGGCAAAATCGGTATTCCAATCATTATTTAAACCAATGGGGCCGAATAAGGGAATGCTGGGTTGACTAACGGTTTTACTGACAACGGGACTATTACCGCCGACGGGCATGAGTAACTGACAATTATTGACCCGGTCATTAGCCTGGGCCGTCTGTCCCAGGAGCAGTAGTGCCGTAGAAGCTGTTAATAGTGAGGCAGAAAATTGTCGGAATTTCATATAAAATCAGAAAATAGAGAAGAAAGAAAACAGAAGAATATTCGAGAGAAATCCTAAGCAGTTCTGAGGGCAACAATGGGGTCTAAACTGGCGGCCCGTTGGGCGGGAAATACGCCAAAAAAGAGACCGATTCCCCCCGAAATTCCCAGGGATAGGCTAACCGCAGTCAAGGAAACCGTAGCCGTTAAAGGGGAAACTAAACCAATTACCCAAACGATACCACAACCGACCCCAATGCCAATTAATCCGCCGATCGCCGAGACAATCACCGCTTCGATTAAAAATTGCGTCAGAATGTCACTTTTACCGGCACCAATGGCTTTCCGGAGACCAATTTCTTGGGTTCGTTCGGTGACTGACACTAACATAATATTCATGACACCAATGCCCCCCACAATTAACGAAATACTGGCGATCGCCGCTAACATCATCGTTAAACCACTGGTAATGGTACTGACCACATCTAACATTTGCTTGGCCGTTTCTACGCCAAAATCATCCTCTCCATTTTGAATATTGTGGCGCAGCCGGAGTAGATTTTCGATCTGAAATTGAGCCGCCCGAATTTGCTCTGGACTTTTGGCTTTGACATTAATCCAACTGACTTCAATACCGTAGGGGGAAGTACGACCCACAATTTGACTGATCATCGTATCCAGGGGGATAAACACCGATTCATCCTGGTTACTGCCCAAAAAAGAGCCTTTGGATTCCATCACCCCCACGATTTCAAAGGGAATATTACTAACGCGAATGGTTTGACCAATGGGATTTTGGGTCTTAAAAAAACGTTCGGCAATGGCTGTACCAATGACGGCAATGCGTTTACTGCGCTCCAGGTCTAAGGCATTTAAAAAACGGCCTTGATCCACATAAAAACTGCGAATCTGTTGATAATCCGGCGTTGTGCCAATCACCATGCCCTGGGTATTAAGATTACGAAAACTCACCGTTAGGCGACGATTAATTTCCGGGGCAACGCCATCTACGGTCATCACTTGATCGGCGATCGCCTCAGCATCACTTAATACTAGAGTACGAGGTAAATCAAAGGTAGCATTACGCGCTTTGCGGGAACCGGGTAAAACAAACATCACGTTGGGGCCTAGCCCGGATAACTTCTCCTCCGCCAAATTTTGCGCTCCTTCCCCGATGCCAATCATGGCGATCACCGACGCATTGCCGATAATAATCCCTAACATGGTTAGGGTACTCCGCAATTTATTGGCCATCAACATTGAGACGGCCATCTGTAAACTTTCAGAAAATTTCATACATCCTAACCTTCCCTAACAATGGCAACACGACAAGCAGGAGTCCTATTATTGGGAAGATTGATTTTCCGGAGGAATTACGGGAATTGGTTGAGCATCCGGGGCGATCGCCGGGGCCGATGGTTGGGTGGACGGTTCAACAGAGGGTTGTCCTGGCGTTTCAGAAATCGTTTTGGAAGGTGTTTTCGCGGTTTCCTGACTCGGTTCCGGCGTTATTTTTTCCTGGGCAGGCGGGGCGATCGGCTGAGTTTCTTCTCCCACTGGGGGTAAGGCTTTCGGCTCTGTCGGTTTTTGGATGGCTTTTTGTCCCTGGGTTGCCTCTGGACTATCGGGAGTGATAACGTTGCGAACCTGCTCGGCGGTCGGCAGTTTTTCTATTAACATCTGGGCCGGATTACGGTTGCCCCTGGTTGTGACCCTTTCCGGGGTTGCTTCCTGGGCAGTCGCGGTGGCTGGTTGCTCTCTTTCAACTCGGCCAACACATTCGGCAGACTGTAACCCTAATTGACAGCGCAGTTCTTCCCTGGCGAGGGAGACAACAATGCCGGTAACGGAAATCAATAAGGCGGTAACCGTGAGCAGATTTCGCATGGAAAGAATCGTTTCCTCGAAACAATGGGCGGTTTTTATTTTAACGAACGCCTTTATTTTTTGACGGTAGGGCGCGTTTCCTGGATTCCATGAGCGAGAACACCGGCTGTTTGGTATTTATTTAACATGGCGATCGCCATTTTGCAAACCCGAATTATTCGGAGTTCCCCTGAGTCAATTTACTCAAACCGGATCTAAAACCCGTATTTTCGGCATTGTGCTTCAAGTCACAAACTCTTTACCTTGGAATCAACTACCAGTAAACCTTGCGAAGGGGGCCTCGGCTAGACCGAATCTAGAACGATCTGTTCTGCCTACCGCGAGAATCAGCCCTTTTCCCAAAATCAACGGTATTCCTAACCCTGTCGCTAGTGATGCCCCGCTATGAATCCTATTAATTCTTCTCTGAAAGCCGTTGCTTCGGCGCAACTCCATAACCAAGGTCTAGGTTTAGAATCCCTCGATGATGTCGTCGGTTCTGTGACGATGGATCTAGACAAATTATCCGAAGAGGCTCCTCTCTCTGAACCTTCGCCTTTTTTCCCCTCCGACAGTGACGTTAGTTCCCTGTTTTCTCCGGATTTTATTGTCCATCCCACTCCCCTAGGTTTTGCTTTTCCGACTGCTCCGACTCCTCCCCCGGTTCAAGGCAAGGCTAATCTTCCCGCTTCCGGCGTTACTCCCTTCTCGATGATCACTCCAGGGCAATCCCCTCAGCCTGGAATCGTCCCCCCCCCACCTTTTTCTCCCTTCTCTGACACTACTCCCAACGGCGATCGCCCCGGTGCTCATGAACATCCTGACCCGGATCACAACAGTCACGATCACGATGACCACGACGGCGGTTACCCAGGAGTTGACCCCGAAAAAATCCAACCAACGGATATTCAAAGCACACCGGTTACCGCCACCATTAGCAGTCTAAGCAATACCTTTAAACTGCATAGCAATCCGTTTGCCACCAAAACCATTTACTTGGACTTTGACGGTCACTTCATTCCGGCAGGTAGTGGTTGGGCCAACAGTTACAACGGCGGCAATGCTATTAACGCCCCGGCTTGGAGTATTGATAGTGATCCGACCACCTTCAATGACACCGAATTAAGTCGAATCCAAGCAATTTGGCAACGGGTCGCCGAAGATTTTGCCCCCTTTGATATTAATGTCACCACTGAATTACGGAGCGAAGACTACCTTACCCGCAGTAGTAGCAGTGACCAGGTATATGGAACGCGGGCGTTAATCAGTCCCATCAGTAGCTATTTTGGCGGTTACGGTGGCATTGCTTACGTAGGTGTCTTTGGTATGGTTGGAGATGCTTATAAACCGGCTCTTGTTTTTCCTGAAAATTTAGGCCCCAATGGCGAAAAATACATTGCCGAAGCCATTACCCATGAAGTGGGACACAACCTTGGTTTAAATCACGATGGAACGGCTACCCAGGGTTACTATAACGGTCAAGGCTCCGGAGCCACCGGCTGGGCCCCCATTATGGGAGCCGGCTACTATCAATCCCTCACCCAATGGAGTAAGGGCGAATATGCCAATGCCAACAATAAGGAAGACGACCTAAATGTAATTGCGTCCGTTGCTAATGGCATTACCTACCGGAGCGACGATGCCGGCAATACGGCCCTGGTGGCTAGTAACTTAGGAATCCTGGGAGCCAATAGCGTTACCCCGACCCTCAGCGATGTCAGTCAATTTGGCATTATTGAGCGCAACACCGATCAGGACTGGTTTAAATTCACCACTGGCAGTGGAGCCGTTAATTTTACGATCCAAGCCATGAGCCGGGCCTTTATCAATAACGGTGTTAACTTTACTCCGGAATATTGGACTTCGCCGAGTGGGATTACCAACTTGGATATTTGGGCGGGTATTTATGCCTCAGACGGCACAACCTTAATTGCGTCTTCTAATCCGGCGGATCAACTTAATGCCAGTTTTACCAATCTTTTCCTCAATGCAGGAACCTACTACCTCGCCGTTGATGGGGTTGGTTATGGAGATCCTCTGACCACAGGGTATTCCGATTATGGCAGTTTAGGTCAATACGGTGTGACGGGAACGATTGTTAGTCCTTCCGTTTCCCCAGGCATTACGGTCACGCCAACCCAAGGATTAACCACAACGGAAGCCGGGGGAACAGCTACCTTTAGCGTTGTTTTGAAGACAGCCCCCACGGCCAATGTCACCATTAACCTCAGCAGTAGCAATCCCAACGAAGGGATGGTGAATGTCAGTAGTTTAGTCTTTACCAGTGCTAATTGGAATGTGGCCCAAACGGTAACGGTGACTGGTGTTGACGATGCTTCGATGGATGGTAATCAAGCCTATAGTATTATTTTGGCTCCCGCAGTTTCCAGCGATACGGGTTACAACGGCTTAAATCCTAATGATGTCAGTGTCGTTAATAATGATAATGATGTCCCCATGGTCAGTATTGCCAGTAGTCCGCAAACCATTGTCGAAGGTTCGAGCAATAATCAGGTTGTCGCCTATACCGTTAGCCTCAACGCGCCGGGGACACAAACGTTGACGGTGCAATATGCTACTAGTAATGGCACGGCGATCGCCGGTTCAGACTATACCAGCACCAGTGGCACGTTAACCTTTGCGCCGGGGGTCACGAGTCAAACCATTAATATTCCCATTCTGAATGATGCGGTTAGTGAGTCCGATGAGACCTTTACTTTAAGCCTTTCTAATCCGAGTAATGGGACATTAGGCTCTGTTACCTCCATTGTGACAACCATTACTGACACCCTAACGGCTTCGACGACTACCTCGTTACCCCCTGGAGTGGAAAATTTAACCTTAATGGGAACCAGTGCCATTAATGGAACCGGCAATACCGGAAATAATTGTCTGATGGGTAATAGTGGCAATAATACCCTGAAAGGCGGCGGCGGCTTAGATACTTTAATCGGTGGCATGGGTTCGGATCAGTTCGATTTAAGTGGCATTAACTCATCAGCGAATCGTAATCTGATCACGGACTGGGCGGTAGGGGATACCGTGCGTTTATCGGATTCCTTAACCAGTCGTACAGGGACAGGGACACCCACCACCGCAACCGTTAGTCAAAGCGCCGGTGTCACCTTCAACAGTCAAACCATCGGAATCACCCTCAACACAGCCACAGCCGATCTTTTCCTCCTGAACTTCAACAATACCGAAGCCGGGGTAGATTTAGGAGCCAGCACGAACGGAACTATGCTATTAGATGGGTTGTCCGTTAGTGTCAGTGGGAAGTCAGATTTGGCAACTCTTAATGCCAATG
>JAYKIP010000268.1:0-7816 GCA_035286205.1 Merismopediaceae cyanobacterium | reverse complement strand
GGACTGGTAAACACCTCGATACCTCCCCCCGCTTCTTCCTCTAGGGCTGAAAAGGATTCGGCTCCTCCCTCCATCGCCGCTTCTAACAAAGATTCCTCGTCTATCGGGCCACTTAACCGGACAACTCCCTTCTGTTGAAATAACCAACTGACACAGCCCGTTTCTCCCAGATTGCCCCCTTTTTTACTCAGAGCGGCCCGGAGATCGGCGGCGGTACGATTGCGGTTATCCGTCAGAGTTTCCATAATCAAGGCAATTCCTCCCGGCCCATAACCCTCATAGCGAATTTCCTCCAGGATTTCCCCACTGTCATAGGTTCCCGTCCCCTTGGCGATCGCCCGTTCAATATTGTCATTGGGAATACCAGCGGCCTTAGCCTTTTCGATGGCGGTGCGGAGTTGAAAATTACCGGACGGATCGGGACTGCCCTGGCGTGCGGCTACGATAATCGCACGGGAAAGTTGGGTAAAAGTCTTACCTTTTTTGGCATCTACCCTGGCTTTTTGCCGTTTAATATTTGCCCATTTACTATGACCGGCCATCGGCGATCGCCTCCTTCACCAGCACTGCTAACTGTTCCGCACTATCCAGAAGGACTAACCGTTGGGTAGCCTCGGCCATAGCCGCTAAAGACTCTGGGGATTTGAGTAAATCTAACACTGCCGTTTCGAGGATGTCCGGGGTTAAATGCTTTTGGGCATAGACCTGGGCCGCTCCAGCATCACTAAAAACTTTCGCATTCAAACTTTGGTGATCTTCGGCGGCAAAGGGATAGGGAATCAAAATGGCAGGTGTGCGGGTAACGGCCAATTCCGTAAGGGTACCGGCCCCGGCCCGACTAACGGCCAGATCGGCTCTTTGTAACAGCCCGGCCATGTTGTCAAAAAAGGGTAACGCCAGATAATGCTCGTGATGAAAATTTTGGGCTTCGGGATCATTACTGCCGGTTAAATGCACTACATAGGCTCCGGCCTTGACCCAGGCGGTCACACTAGGACGCACCAACTGATTTAAAGCCAAAGCTCCCTGGGAACCCCCCGCAATCACAATTAATTTTCTATCCCTGGGAATGTCCAACTCCAAAGATTGAGGACTTAAAAACGGCGATCGCACCGGGGTACTGACCCACACCGTCGGCAACTTGGGAAAATATTGGGCCGTCCCTTGGAAGCCTAGGGCAATGCGATAACACCAACGCCCCAACCAAAAAGTCACTTTCCCCGGAATAAAATTTGCTTCATGGAGAATCACGGGAATCCCTAAACTTTTGGCCGCCACAATCGTTGGCCCGGCAATATAGCCGCCGGTCGTACAAATCACATCAATACGTTGGGACTGTAACAAGTGACGAATGCGAAACACCGCCGCAATTAACTGACCGAGAATCTTCAGGGTTTTCAAACTCGGCTTGCCCTGGAACCCCTCAACGGCCACGGTATGTAACCGATACTCCTTGGGGACGAGGGTTTGCTCCAGACGATGGGGAACCCCTAACCATTCAATATGATAATCTGGCAACTGTTGGGCTAGGGCTAACGCCGGGAATAAATGTCCTCCTGTGCCACTGGCGGCAATTAAAAGGCGAATGGGATCTGGCATCGTCAACACATCTCAACAAAGGTTAATCAAAGATTGAATCAAAAGATCAAGTGTCAGTTATTTAGACATCAAAGCCATCATTAAGAGCCATAATATAGGTTCTGGGCAAGTTATTGGCCCCCCAAATTGGCCCCCAGATTGGCCTCCCGTTGGCGACCTAGCTAATTTTTACTGTTTTGCCACTAATGCAACCATTACACCGTTTATCCCGCGTTACCCTTCCCTATTTTGCCCTGGGGCTTGGTTTAAGTCTCAGTTTGGCCGTGGCTCCCCGTTCCCAAGCGGCTGAACCCAATACCGCCCCGCCCCAATTAACCAATCTGTTAAGCAAATTTGATACCGTTGCCAATCAACGCAATTTAGACCAACTGAAACTACTCTACAGTCCCGACTTTAAAAATAGTGATGGTTTAACCCTGACGAATGTGGAAACGGCCCTCAAATCCCTATGGCAACGTTATCCCCAGTTAACCTATCAAACCCAGCTTCGTTCCTGGGAGAAACAGGGCGATCAAATCATTGCTCAAACGGTTACCAATATTTCGGGTCAAGGGCAATGGCAAGGGCAACCGGCTAATTTTCGTGGGGCGATCGAATCCCGTCAAACGTTTCAGGGGGATAAATTGCTACGGCAGGACATTCTCAGCGAAAAAGTCACCTTGACCTCTGGCTCCAAACCGCCCGAAGTGGATGTTCGCCTACCCCAAACGGTCAAACCCAACCAGGAATTTGATTTTGATGTCATTTTGCGCGAACCGATTGGCAATAATCTCCTGGCCGGTACCGCCATTATGCAAGATATTGACGTAAAAAATTATGTCACCCCCATTGACCTAGAGCTAGAACTCCTGCAATCCGGCGGACTCTTTAAGCGGGCCAAAGCTCCTAGTAAACCCAATGCCCGTTGGTTATCGGCGGTGCTGATTAGTTCCGATGGCGTTTTCTGGGTGACTCAGCGACTCCGGGTGGAAAACTAACTCATCCTAATTTTGGGGTTTTGCGGCGATGGTTAAGCGTTCATTCCCATTTTTTCAAGCCCGGCAACAGCGACTTTTGAGCTTAGGTCTTCCTAGTCTGTATTTTTTGGGTCTGCTTTGTTGGACAACCCCGGCCCAAGCCGCCTGGGACTATCCCACGTTGAAGGCCGTTAGCCAGGCTCTGGATACGTTTTGGGCTTCTTTTCTCAAGGAATTTGGGGTGCGTTATCGGTTTCCGGTGGTTTATCCTCATAAACGGGTAGAAAGAACGCCCTGTGGCCCTTCCCAATTAGCCCATTATTGTCCGCAAAATAATTCGATCCATTTGAATATTCCCCAACTGACCCGTTTAGCTCGCCAGGGGGGTGATGTTGCGGCCTATTATGCGGTGGCCCATGAATACGGTCATTCCGTCCAAAATCATTTGGGGTTGTTAAATCCTCGCGTGCCGGTGGTGCGATCGGAACTCCAAGCGGACTGTTTAGCGGGCATCTTTTTTGCGGCGGCCGATCGCCTGGGGGCCTTGGAACCGGGAGATATTGAGGAAGGATTGTTTACCGCTCGTATCTCTGGGGATTACGAATTTCACGATCCGGATCACCATGGCACCCCGAAACAACGGGTTAAAGCCTTTTTAAAGGGATTCCGTCATCCGCGTAGCTGTTTTTCGGATTTTTAGGAAGGGGGCAGTCCCCACCATGCTTTCCACTTTTTCCCTTGGCTAAATTTAGTGAAGAGGGTGATCAGCAGTAAGCCCAACCAAGCTAAGGCACTAATGCTATTCGCCCAAACTAACCCCACAAATTTCACTTGAATTTGATGATTGCCGGGGGATAAGCGCAGACTTAATAAATTAAAATCCCAATAGTTACTGGGAAATCCTTCCGTTAATTGACCATCTACCCAAACCTGTTGCATTCGGGGGTAATAAAGGACGGGTAATTGAACAATATTTTGAGCCGGTGAGAGGGCGATCGCACAGTCAGTCAGGGTTCCCCGTTGTTGACAAAGCTCTTGGGTTTTCGTGACCGGCAAAACGGTATTCTTGGGAGATAAACCGGTAAAGTAGAGGCTTTTCATACGGATATAAAGGGGGTTTCCGTCTTTGGTATTGCCTTCAAATTGAAACTTTAGCTCAAAGTTTTCCCCCTGGGGTTTGAGATTCGTAAAGGGGATATTTGCTGTCAAATTTTTATCGGTTAAGGGAATACTGGCAACCGTTTGTTTGTTGACTAAAACTAATAAATTAGCTTTGTCTTGAATATTTTCGACGGGTACTTCTCCTGTAAGGGTTAGCACTGGCTTTTCTTCACTACGCCAAACGGGATAAAAGACTTCGGTATCTAATAATAAAGGGCGATTAATAAAGACATCCCAGGTGGAATAACCGGGAATCCAGTCAGGGTGTAATAAACGCAATTCTGCATTGCCATAAAGCTCTTTTAAGGGGGAACGATAGAGATAATCTAAAGCCCCAGAATAGCGGAATAAAGGCTCTTTTAAAAGTTCTTCTACCGTAACGGTTCCCCTGGGAATGGGTAGCCAAGGCCGACTTGCAATGCCAATGATTAAAATACCGATAATTAAGTGGCGACTTTCTAAACGATGACGAAAAATTAACAGGATGGCGATCGCCGTTAATAAAGCTCCTGACCACATGATATGGGTTAAAAATCGGAAGGTAAATTGCGTGACCCACAGTTGGCGGGGTAAAATTGACCAAATATCAAGGGGACTCCAGGTTAAAAATAAAGCTAATAGAAAGACACTGATTAAGGGGATTAAATAGGGCTTAACAAAATGCAGTTTACTGGGTAAGGTTTGCCGAGCAACAACCGCATAAAACACACAAGCAAAACCGGCTAATAAAATCCAACCGATCGCCGGGTGCAGTCCGTAGGTGGGCGCGATCCCTAATTCCGTTGGTTCTGAGGGCATGGATTGGGGCGAAATTAAGGTCGCCAGGGGAGTCATCCAATTGGTATTAAAGGGATTAATAGCATTGATTTGTTTGCGAATGGATAAACTGCCGGATTCTAAAATAACGGGAGCGAGAAAATAGAGACCCAATAACCACCCGCCTAAATAACTGATTCCCACCGGTTTTAAGCGATTCTGCCAATCAGGGATGGGGCTTTTCCAAATTAAAATTAACCCTAGAAATCCAATAAATAAGGTACTATAAACAAAGGTAATTAAATGGGTCGTTCCCAAGGCAAACCAAGCTAAAGCCCCGTAGATCATCGGACTTAAACGGGGTTGCTGAAACACCTGGATAACGTAATATAAAACAATGGGCAAAATTCCCTGGGCGATCGCCTCGGTAAACGCACCTCTAGCATGAATATTATTGAGAAAATAGGGGGCTGACATATAGGCAACACTCCCCAAAATCGCCGCAATGGGCGATCGGGTGAGCCACAAACTTAAGCGATAGATAAAGATCCCACCGACCCATAACGCCAACCACAGCATGATTTTATAAGCATCATAGGGATTACTTGGTGTTAAAAATTTATAGATAATTCCCCCTAGGGTGTAGGGTAACTGACTATAGAATTGAAAGCCGGGATAGCGCAATCCAAAGTCTTCTAAAGGGGCTACACGGATGGGAAATTGACCTTCTTCGAGGGCCATTCTTGCCTGGGCAATATAACCAATGTGAGAAGTGTGATCATTAATGGAAAAAATCACTTTAGAGGAAGCCATGGGGGCCATCCAAGCTAGGGCAATAAAACCCAATAACAGAGCAGTTAACAAAAAATGGCGATGAGGTTTAAAATAATTGCGTAAAAATCCTGTTATTCTTTGGGTAATGGGTTGGAAAATTTTCAGTAATTCTACTCTAAAGGTTACGAGAAAAAGCAGTAAACTCAAAATCAGTAAATTGCGACGAATGGCTTGGAGACCAATAGAGTCAATGAACGAACTCATTATGCCAAAATAACCGATAATCCCCAAACTTAAAGCTAAAATTAGACTGGTATAACCAAGAATAAAAGTTAAATCTTTTTTATGGTGAATGAAAATTTTAATCTTTTGCCAAAAGCCAATTTCTTGATATAATAAAAGTAATAAAAGACTGAAGATAATGGCGATACCAAGACTAATTAAAGGAATTAACATTAGATTTAAAGAATAAAGCTAACTCGACGGGTGGAGTTGATAGAGAAACATAATACCATTGTGACTATAAATTGGTTGGTGTTCCTGTAAATACTGCCAGTTTTGGGCGGCAATAGATGATTGATGACGTTCTGCATAGAGAGTTTGTTTCACCGTGCTATCTATTAAGAGATAACGGTGGGGCAGTTGAGCAATGGGGTTTTGTAGCGGTTCAAAGACAGCCTGTTGGTAATAGGATTGACTATCGAGGGGATAACCCCTTTGTTGGGTTAATAGCTCCAGATATTGATTGATATTAATCGCCACATTAAATGTCCGATGAATGAGAATATTTTGGTTATATTTCGGTAATAACTGATTTTCTAATAAATAATTAACAACGGCTCGATTTTCTTGGCCCCAATTTAATGTGGAATCGTCAACAAGTAGCCATTTATCCCCGAACCAAAAAGGATTTACATAGCTTAAGGTCTGGGGAACGGCGATCGCCCCGGCTAAACTGTAAATTAACAGCCCCGTAATGAGCCATTTTTTAGGATAGTAATTTTTTAAGCTGACTAAAAGAATGGTCAGGAGAAAATAGCTAAAGAGTAAAACCGGATAAAAATACCGATACCCAATGACAAAGCGACTCCCTTTAGCCAAACCAAAATAAAGCAAGGGATAGGCCGCAATGAGGACACTAAAAGCGGTTAATAATAAAAAAGGTTTACTGGCTAGTTTTGCTTGAAGGAACGCCCTCAAAGTTAAACCTGGATGGTTCGCTTTCTGTGTTTTGGTATAGAGAAATAAAGCCCAAAATATTATCCCCATTAATAAAAATAAGATAGGGTTTTCCTTATACCAAAAAACTTTACTGATATATTGACCGTAATTGACCGGTTGAAAGGCTCCCCATAAAAAAGGGACTTGTTGACCTCTCGCCGCTTCTAAGGTCAGGGTTAACGTGTTTAAGTAGCGTTGCCCAATGGCCCCTAAAGATTGATCAATTTCTTGGGCAAAAGCAATACGATACATGATCCCAATCACTAAAGGTTGCACCAGTAAGCTCCCGAAACTGAGCGTAATAAAAGGTCGCGTTAAAGTAGATTTTTGCTTCGCTAAATAAACACTGGTTATCCCAAAACTGATCATCAGAATCGGCAACAATAACAAGTTGCTTAATTTAGTATTAATCGCTAGACTTAAACTAACGGTTAAAATTAAAAACTGCCCGATTAAATATTTTCCCTGCAATTGTGTCAATGAATAGAGGGCGATCGCCGTTGTTAAAATGGTCATTAGTGCCGTCACTGCTACAGCCGTATCAAAGGCAATTAAACCCTGATGACTGGCAAAACTGGGAGACAAAATCCAAAGGGTCGCAAAAATTAAGGCAATTTGGGGATGAAGTAATTTAAAAGCAAAACTATACAATCCTAACCAGATGAGTAATAGACTGTTAACCCCTAGATAGAGCCAACGGGATAACGGGACTAAACTATTAAACGTATCAGGAAAATACATTAATAATTGATAACCCACATTAAAAGCGGCTAACCGAATGGCCCTACTGCCGTTGGTATCTAACGCATTCAAATCGGGTAAATCCACCTGTAGCTGGGGAAATTTTAGCCAAAATAATAGGCTATTCAGTAATTTTAAAATGGGGGGATGTTCTGGATTTAAACCCACTCCCTGGGTATAGGCATAGGCCGCTCCAAGATAGGCCGGTTCATCGGACGTTAAGCTATTATGAGTAATATTATAATGGCCAATCAAAATAAAAGTGATTAGCAGAGCAACAAACCACCCATAATAAAATTTAAGCGTCAATTTTCCCCCAGCAATTCTAGTCTTTTTTTCACCGATATCCCCTTTTTCTATGAGTCTTCATCAAATAAATCTAAGGGGAAATACCCATAGGTACCGGTTAATTCATCTTCTTCGCACTGACAGGCAATCAAAACCCCCCGATAGTCGCCCTCATAGCGATCGCCATAACAAGTCATTTTGTGGGTATTAAATTTGAGATAAATGACCCCGGATACTTCTGGTTTGCTCAGTTGGGATAGATTTACCGTGTAACCCAACCCGGTTAAATAATGCTCTAAGGCCAACCAAGCCTGTTCCAA
>JAYKIP010000267.1:0-2768 GCA_035286205.1 Merismopediaceae cyanobacterium | reverse complement strand
GGGATTGCCTTAGAACGAGCGATGCAGTGTGAGCAGGTCAACCAACGACGGCAGGAACTTTGTGAACAGATTGAACAGGAGGCGATCGCCTACATTGAAGGAGAAAAGATTTCCTGGGAGAGCGATCGGGTTTTAGTGGTCATTCAACCCCATTGGCACCATGGCGTGATCGGCATTGTGGCTTCGCGGTTAGTGGAAAAATACGGAGTACCGGTCTTTATTGGTACGGAAGAAGAAGGGGGTCACATTCGCGGTTCAGCGCGGGGCATTGAAGAATTTAATGTGTTTTCTGCCCTGGTTTATTGTCAAGATTTGCTGGGAAAATTTGGCGGTCATCGGGCGGCGGGGGGCTTTAGTTTACCGGCGAAAAATTTAGAAAAGTTCCGTCAATGTCTGCGGGAATTTGCTCACCAATGTCTCTTACCGGACTATTTAAAACCCCTAATCAAAATTGATGCCCAGGCAACCTTTGCTGACGTAACCTTTGACCTTTGGGAACAAATTGATCAATTACAACCCTGGGGCATTGGCAATGAATTTCCCATTTTTTGGACTCCCCAAGTCCAGGTCTTACAACAGCGTATCATCGGCAAAAATCATCTAAAATTAGAATTAAAAGACTCCTCCAGGGCCGCTTCCCAAACGGCGATCGCCTGGCGATGGGGGCCCTATTATCCTTTACCGTCGGTTATAGATATTGCCTACAAACTCAAGGAAAATACCTTTAACGGTCAGACCCAATTACAACTAGAATTAGTCGGTGTGCGATCGCCGGAAATTTCTTTACCGGTGGGGCCGAGTAAAACCCAATTTACCTACCAAAATCGCCTTTATCAGTGTAGTTATCATCCGCAACAGCCAGAACTCCGGATTCAAAATGACCGAGGAAAAATCCTCGCCTGGCAACCCGGTCAACCCACCGGTTTATTAGGAGAAAATCGTGTCAATGCCCAAACCGTAGATGTCACCCAAACTCCCTATCAACCCTTAATCACCCTCGCCATGACCCATCTGGGCCAAAACCTTCCCGTCTAAATCCCTGGGAGCCAATTACGGCTAACTTGCGTCAAAAGTGGAGAAATTCCCCCAAAAATGACCATTTTTGCCGGGATCTGTCATCCTATAGCACCGTATGACGACCGGGTCATGGGGAACGAATTTTTTCCCGTTTTTCCCGAATCATTTACAATAAGCAAAGTTTACACTTCATTGGTCAATTTTCAGGTTACCACAATCATCAGAAATCCATGACAACTGAACGCTTCCATGTCAAATTCTGGGGGGTTAGAGGCAGTATTCCCTGTCCTGGGGTTGACACTGTTCGTTACGGTGGCAATACGTCCTGTGTTGAAATGTTGGTCGGTACTGAGCGATTGATTTTTGATGCCGGTACCGGGATTCGGGTGTTGGGGGAGGCTCTTCAGGGAGAAATGCCCCTCACGGCCCATCTGTTTTTTTCCCATACCCATTGGGATCATATCCAAGGTTTTCCCTTTTTCGCGCCCGCTTTTGTCAGTGGCAATCATTTTCAGATCTATGGCGTACCGACGGAGGAAGGGGTAACGATCCAGTCCCGTCTGAGTGACCAGATGTTACACCCAAATTTTCCGGTTCCCCTTCAGATTATGCAGGGCAATCTCCAATTTACCGATCTCCAACCGGGTCAGACCTTAAGCCTGGGGGATATTCGTATTGAAACGGCTCTGCTGAATCATCCGGGGGAATGTGTGGGGTATCGGGTGGAATGGCGGGGCCGGGCGGTGGTCTTTGCGACGGATACGGAACATTATCCCGATCACCAGGATGAAACATTGCTCCATTTAGCCCGTCAAGCGGATGCTTTGATTATGGATGCGACCTATACCGATGAAGAGTATTACCATCCCCAGAACGGGAAGATCGGTTGGGGTCATTCCACCTGGCAAGCCGCTGTTCAATTGGCTAAGGCCGCCCAGGTAAAACAATTAATTCTTTTTCACCACGATCCCGCCCATCACGATGAAATGTTAGATGCGATCGCCGAAGCGGCCCTGTTGGAATTTCCGGGGGCGTTATTAGCGAGGGAAGGGATGACGTTAGAGTTTCTGCCCTGTCTCTAGGGGCCAAAAGCCACCGGGATGAGTCTGCAAATATTGCACAATTTTGGGATAACTTAAGGGTCGGGCGAAATAATAACCCTGGCCGTACTCACACCCTAACCAGCGTAACTGGGCCAACTGAATGTCGGTCTCAATGCCTTCCGCAATCACATCTAACCCCAGGGTATGGGCAAGGGTGATGATCGTCCGCACAATTTCGGCATTTTCATCGTTGGGACTCATGTGCATAATAAAAGAGCGGTCAATCTTGAGCGTATTGATCGGAAAACGATGCAAATAACTCAGGGAAGAGTAACCCGTTCCGAAATCATCCAGACAAACATCAATGTGTCTTTGCCGTAGAGCCATTAACACTTCCGTCGCCACCGCCAGATTATCCATCAAAATACTTTCGGTCAGTTCCAGTTTCAGCAGTTGCGGATCGAGTTGGGTATCGGCCAAAACCTGATCAATTTGCTGTAAGAGTAGGGGATCTCGGAGTTGACGGCTAGAGATATTCACACTGACTTTTAGGAGATGCCCCGGATTGACTAAGGCTTGTAGGCAGGGCAAACGCATCTAAATTCTAGACTCCTTATCCGATAAGACTTTCAGCGTTTCAGAAAAATCAACCATGATCTCGGAAACCCTTATCCAGCCTACCTTTCACAAATAAGATGCGTTCGCCCT
>JAYKIP010000266.1:0-10159 GCA_035286205.1 Merismopediaceae cyanobacterium | reverse complement strand
GATCGCTCTCCCAGGAAATCTTTTCTCCTTCAATGTAGGCGATCGCCTCCTGTTCAATCTGTTCACAAAGTTCCTGCCGTCGTTGGTTGACCTGCTCACACTGCATCGCTCGTTCTAAGGCAATCCCGCTATCCTCAGTGGTTAATAATTCAATGACAATTTGGGGATCACCAATCCGACCGATCGCGTTAATTCTAGGGCCTAACCGAAAGCCAATATCATCCGGTTTAAGGGCTTTTTGTTCATCGTTAATCCCCGATAATTGAATGAGGGCTTGTACCCCCAATAATTTCGAGTTAGGTAAGCGTTTTAAGCCTCTTTTCAGCCAACGCCGGTTAACGCCCACCAACGGAGCGAGATCGGCGATCGTGCCCAGGGTATAAAGTTCTAATAAAATTTCCGTTAATCCCGGTAATTTTCCCATTTTTTGGGCGGTGGTAATCGCTAAAATATAGGCCACACCCACCCCGGCTAAACCACTATAGGGAGAATTTTCGGCTAATAATTTCGGATTTAAAATGGCATCGGCGGGGGGCAAGGTTTCGGGTAAATCATGGTGGTCGGTAATAATCACTTCTAAGCCTAACTCTATCGCCAGGGCGATCGCGGCATGGGCTGAAATGCCATTATCTACGGTTAAAATTAACCCCACCCCAGTTTCCGCAAACTCTGTGACAATGCGCTCATTAATCCCATAACCATCTTTCATGCGGCTGGGAATGGCGTAATGGACATCGGCTCCTAAATGCTTTAAGGCGCGTAATAATAGAGCCGTGCTGGTCATACCATCGGCATCATAGTCCCCACAAATGGCAATTTTTTCGCCTCTTTGGATTGCCTGGGTTAATAATTCTACACTTTTGGCTAAATCGGGAAATTCTGTTAGGGGATCGGGTAAAACTTGGCTTTCCGGTTGGCAATAAATTTGGGCTAATTCCGGAGTCGTAATCCCCCGGTTAATTAAAACCTGGATTAATAACGGAGATAAAGAAACTGCTTGGGCTAAAGCCACTTGATCCGAACTAAGAGGCGCAATTTTCCAGCGTTGACGAGGCAAATTCATAAAAATCGGCTAATCATTAGCCCAATAATATAATAATTTTTACTGATTTCTCCAAATATCCCCCCTAAAAATTAGGTGGAGGTTGGGTTTCCCAATCCTTAGCAATAGGACTTAGAGACTCAGCTTTTGTAAAATATTTTAGGTCAGAACCCAAGAGAATTTAGACATTTTTTTGTAAAATCACCGACAGATTATTCGCTGGCATTGGAATCACCGCCGGATTCGTAAATCCCTGGACAGCAGCAGAACTCACCACCGTCTCTAATTCCCGTAACCCCCAATCCGGATGGCGACTTTTGAGAGATTGGTCAAAGGCTGTATTACTGGGAGCAAGGGGCTTATCACGTTCTCGGTAAGGCCCATAGAGGTAGAGTATCCCGTCTTTGGGTAATAACTGCGCGGCCCCTCGGATTAAGCCTTCCCAAGCTGACCAGGGGGCAATATGAATCAAATTAATGGCGATTAGACTGGTAATATGCTGGTCTAAAAGTGGGGTTTCCCAATGGGGGATTTGGACATCCACATCTAGGGCCGGTTGTAAATTGGCCGCCGGGCAGTGACATCGCCAACTGTCAATACTCAGACGGTGCAGAGGTTGGGGATCGGAGGGAAACCAAAGCCGGGGCGCAAAATAGGGCGCGAAAAAACTGGCGTGTTCCCCGGTGCCACTGGCCACTTCGAGGATATTTCCCCCGGCGGGTAAATAGGTGGTGAGTACATCGAGAATGGGCTGACGATTGCGTTGGGTTGCCGGGGCGTACTGACGAAAATCCTGAACCATAGAAAAGCCTTAATCAGATTGTTTGGGTATCTTAGCCTTAATCTGCCGGGGCCAAGACGGTTTAACGATATGCTAATGAAAGTTTAGCTTTCCCTCACTAACCATGAGTTCCCTCACCCTAGGACGGGCCACCGGTTTGCCCCCACTCCGTTTAGATTGCCTTTCTCGCTCTGAATTATTAGCCTATTTTGAACACCATTGGCAATTAGAAGAAATTTTATTTAAGCAATTAGTTAATCCCGCCAGTTTTTATCTCAGTCCTGATCCATTGCGGAATCCGTTAATTTTTTATTTGGGTCATTCGGCGGTTTTTTATATTAACAAATTAGTCCGAGTCGGTTTATTAGACCAACGGATTAACCCGGATTATGAACGGTTATTTGAAATTGGCGTAGATCCTCACCAGGCCCAGGAGTTACAGCAAGCCAATCAAGGAACAATGTGGCCGGAAGTGACCTCGGTTTGGCATTATCGTCACCAGGTACGGGAAGTAGTTACCCAACTGATTCAGACGACTCCTCTGACTTTACCGATTCATTGGGAACATCCCCTCTGGGCATTATTGATGGCGATCGAACATAGTTGTATTCATTTTGAAACCAGTTCGATGTTAATTCGCCAGTTACCCCTAGAACATTTCCCGGCGGTGACGGATTGGCCCTATGCCCCGGTCGGATCTGATACCCCGGAAGGTTCCCTCGTCCTGATGCCGGGCGGGCAAGTTCATCTGGGAAAATCAGCAGATAGTGTGACCTACGGTTGGGATAGCGATTACGGCGATCGCCGAGTGGAAGTCCAACCCTTTTGGTGTAGTCCTTTTCTAGTAACCAATCAAGACTATTTAGCCTTTGTGGCCGCCGGGGGTTACGAAAATCCCGATTATTGGAGTCCCGAAGCCTGGCAATGGCGACAGGAAAATCAGGTAACCTCTCCCAAATTTTGGCGCAAAACCCCGAACGGTTATCGCTATCGAGCCATGTTTCAGGAAATGGATTTACCCCTGGCCTGGCCCGTCGAAGTGAACCAGTATGAGGCGATCGCCTTTTGTCGTTGGCGGGGAGAAGGGTATCGGCTCTGTACGGAAGCGGAATGGCGTTATCTCCTGCAAGCGCAATCCTCCTCCGTAGAGGCAACCGAACCGACCGATAACCTGAATTTTCGTTGGGGTTCCCCGTCCATTGTCGGCAGTTTAGAAACGCCTGAGCATGATTCCTATTGTTACGATTTACGGGGGAATGTGTGGGAATGGACACAAGACACTTTTACGGCATTGCCGGGTTTTAAACCCCATGATTTATACGACAATTATTCCAATCCCTTTTTTGATGAACAACATTTTGTGATGCTTGGCGGTTCCTGGGCCAGTACGGGCAGTTATGGTTCTGCGGATTGTCGCAATTGGTTTCGTCCTTACTTTTATCAACACGCCGGGTTTCGCCTGGTGAAAACAGCTACATCCAGCACTATCTAGCTATCGGCATACAATAATGGTAACATCCCTCGATACAACACAAATCCTTAGCTCCCGGCTACAAATTCACTACTGCGATCGCCGCGAAAATCTTCCCCAACCAGAAGGCGAAGATGTCCGGCAAGGATTAACGGCTATCTCAAAAAGCTTACCGCCCAAATATTTCTATGATGCGCGGGGTTCCCAACTGTTTGAGCAAATTTGCGAACTACCAGAATATTATCCGACTCGTACCGAAAGTTGGATTTTACAACAGTATATTGCTGATATTGTGAGTAAAACGGGGCCTTGTGAATTAGTAGAGTTAGGCAGTGGCAGTTCCACCAAAACCCGCCTTTTATTCGAGGCTTATCAACAGGCTAATTATCCCCTTTTTTATCAGCCGATTGATGTGAGCGACAGTATTTTAATCGAGAGTGCCCAGCAATTATTGGCCGATTATCCCACGCTTCACATTCGCGGTCAGGTGGGAACCTACGAACAGGCTTTGGCTGATTTACCCGCCTCCGTTTTACCGCAACACATGATTTTTTTCCTGGGCAGTAGTCTAGGGAATTTTACCCCAATGGAATGTGATCGCTTTTTCAGCCAAATGATGGATTTACTCATGCCGGGGGATTATTTTCTCCTAGGATTAGACCTCCAAAAAGAGATTGCCATCCTAGAGGCGGCCTACAACGATACAGACGGGATTACCGCTCAGTTTAATTTGAATATGTTGACCCATCTCAATCAACGTTTTCAGGGGAATTTCCAACCCGATCAATTTCGTCATCAAGCCATTTATAATCCTCAAGCCCAGCAAATTGAAATGTATTTACACTGTTTAGCTCCCCAAACTGTCACCCTAGAAAAATTGGGATTGGAGGTGGATTTTCAGGCTGGGGAAGCTCTCTTAACGGAAATTTCTCGTAAATTTAATCTTTCCCAAATGCAGGATTATCTACAGGCCCAGGGCTTTACCTCGGTACACAGTTGGACTGACCCGCAAAATTGGTTCGCAGTGATGCTGGCCCAAAAATAGGGAATTTTACTTTGCCCCTTGGGCCAAGCTGAAACCTACAGGGGAGTCACTGCCACGTTAACCCGTCCGTGCTTTTTATTAGCAATTTGACGGAAGGCGGCTGAACTTAAATCCAACGAGCAACGACAGCGATCGCTGACTGTGACCACCACCGAACGCCCGGTTTTACGATTGGTGACCCGTAGGCGCGTGCCGATCGGATAACTGGGATGGGCGGCCACAAGATGATTGGGATTGTAGGAACGTCCATTGGCCATCCGACGACCCGCCAAACGAGTGCTGTAATAAGTGGCTGTTTGCGCTAAAACCACTTCGGGTAAAAATCCAACTAGCAAAGCTATTAACACAGAAATTCGCAAATCGAGATCCTCCTTAACGAATCTTTATCTAAGTCATTATACTTAGAATCCATAAAAATCGTCTAACCGGGGGAACTCCCGCTTGGCCCGTTGGCTCAAGACTTTGCAATCGGGGCGATCGCCATTACAATATAAGCGCGTTATGTCCGCCTTGAATGATGTGTTGTGAGAGAGGAAAACCAAGCATGAGTTTTTACCGGGTGAATTCCCAGCCGACCCCCTTAAAACGGTTTTGGTGGCGGGGTTTAGGATGGGTTGGCAGTCTCAGTATTTTGACCAGTCTGTTCCCCATCATGCCAGGAACTGCGACGGAAGGAGGCTCAGAATTGGCTCCCCCCCGGATTTCCCTAGAGGCCCCCGTTCCCCAGGGCAAAAATAATTTAGTAGATACCACCGATTACAGTCCCCGTCGCACCTCTGTGGTGTTTTCGGAACGTCAAAGTCGTCCATCGGTGGCCCAAGGTAGTCGTCGTCGTCAATCGCTTCGTACCGCCCGCTCTCTTCTGCGTCGTCAAACGGCGATCGCCTCTGGTTCCATTACCCCCCGTTATCGTCGTTTAGCCCGTCGTCCCAGGGTATCCGGCGAAAGTTTAGTCAGTCGCGTTCCTAACTCTAATTACAATCCCGCTTCTACCCGTAGCTATACTGTCCCTCCCCGGCGTTTACGCACCCATCAGTATCAATCCGCCCAGGTGGGTCAACCCATTGCCAGTAATCAGGTTTTTAGTTTAGAACCCATTGTCCGTCGTGGTGTGGCGATCGCCCTGGCTCCGTTACCGGAATATAGCCGGGCCAGTACCTTAGCGGCCCCGACTCCCCAGGTTCAGCCCCAAACCAATACCGATCTGCTTTTTCCCGTTGCCGGCATTGCCCCCATTACCTCGGCCTTTGGTTGGCGGATTCACCCCATCACCGGTCGCGGCCGGATGCACTCCGGAACCGATATTGGGGCACCGACAGGGACTCCTGTGTTAGCGGCCTATGCTGGTGAAGTGGCCACGGCTGATTGGTTAGGGGGTTACGGCATGACCGTGATCCTGAAACATCTCGACGGTTCCCAGGAATCCCGCTATGCTCACCTCTCCGAAATTTTGGTGCAACCGGGGCAGAAAGTCCAACAGGGGGAAATTATTGGCCGAGTGGGTAGCACGGGTTTATCTACCGGGCCTCACCTCCACTTTGAATGGCGACATCTGACCAAAGACGGTTGGGTGGCGGTGGATGCGGGTCAACATTTGGAATACGCCCTCGAAAATATGATGCGTGCCCAATCCTTAGCGAAGGTGACGACTCAGCCCCAGGGTTAACCTCCTTACGGGATCAATGTATCCTTCACCTCATTAACACGATCAACCCATGACCAGGATTACTGTTACCGTACCGGCCACCACTGCCAATTTAGGGCCGGGGTTTGACTGTTTGGGGGCGGCTCTGAATCTCCATAATCACTTGACGTTTTCTCGACTGACGGATGCTGAACCGGATTTAATGATTACAGTCACTGGGTCAGAAAGCGATCGCGTGACGACGGATAAAAGTAATTTGCTCTACCAAGCCTTCTGTCATCTTTATCAAACCCTGGGACAGAATCCTCCCCCGGTCAAAATGGAGATCCAGTTAGGGGTTCCCCTGGCGAGGGGGCTAGGCAGTTCAGCAACGGCGATCGTAGGGGGCTTAGTCGGGGCCAATTTATTGGCGGGTCAGCCTTTTTCCCAAACCGAGGTGTTGGCGATGGCGATCGCCCTGGAAGGCCATCCGGATAATGTGGCCCCGGCCCTGTTAGGGGGTTGTCAACTTTCGGTTAACACTGGGGAAGATAGTCAGTTAGTGGCGATCGCCTGGCAAAGTAACTTTGTCCCTGTCCTGGCCATTCCCGATTTTGAACTATCCACCGAAAAGGCCCGGGCCGTTTTACCGGCCGACTATCCCCGCAAAGACGCAATTTTTAACGCCTCCCACTTAGCCCTATTAATCAAAGCCCTGGAGTCAGGTAACGGTGATTGGTTGAGACTAGCCCTCGAAGACCAAATTCATCAACCCTATCGTCAAGCCTTGATTCCCGGTTATCCTGCCATGAAAACCGCCGCTCTAGAGGCTGGAGCCTATGGTCTCGTGATTAGTGGAGCCGGGCCAACCCTTTTGGCGATCGCGGCTCCCGAAACTGCGTCCCAGGTAGCCGAAACCCTAAAAACCACCTGGCAAGCCCAGGGAATTGAGTCCGATGTGCAAGTTTTAGCGTTGGATAATCAGGGAACTCGGAGCCATCTTATCCCTGCCGAGAACTGACCTTCATTCTATTTTTCTATGTTTGCCCCCGAACCCGATCGCCTACTCCGACACCGATTACAGTACCAAGGTCGCAAATTTGGTTTTGAAGTCAGTCAACGACGCTTACCCAATGGCGTAGAAGGGGAATGGGAATGTATTCGCCATCCGGGGGGAGCCTTAGCTGTACCGATTACCCCCGACGGTCAATTGGTGTTAGTCAAACAATATCGCTTTGCCTTGCAAGGTCGTCTTTTGGAATTTCCGGCGGGCACGGTGGAACCCTCAGAAGACCCAGCAGAAACCATTCAACGGGAATTAGAAGAAGAAACCGGGTATCGAGCCACCCAATGGCGATCTTTGGGGAAATTTCCTTTGGCTCCGGGCTATTCCGATGAATATATCTACGCCTACCTAGCAGAAGGATTAGAAAAATTAGCTCAACCCCCTCAACAGGATGAGGATGAAGATATTGAAGTCGTGTTAATGACCTTTGCCGAATTTGAACAGGCCGTGCAGGAGGGTCAACCCATTGATGCGAAAACCATTACCAGTTACTTTTTAATGCGTCAACAGCGTTAAGGGTTCTACCCTTCCATTAATGGCTTGGGTGGGATGGGCTTCTAGCCCGTCTAAAATGACCAAACTTCAGCCCGTCTCCATTACCAAATTCTAGCCCGTCTAAAATGACCAAACTTCAGCCCGTCTCAATTACCAAATTCTAGTCCGTCTAAAATCACCAACTTCTCGCGCATCCAGAGGGCAACAGTGGGAAACACCCGATTCAGAACATAATGGAAGAAGAATCAACCAGGCATTGACAGCATTATGCAATTTATTGATTACGCAGAAATCGAAGTCGAGGGAGGAAAAGGCGGCGATGGGATGGTGGCCTTTCGACGAGAAAAATATGTACCGGCGGGCGGGCCATCGGGAGGCAACGGGGGACGGGGCGGTTCCGTCATCCTAGAAGCGGTAGAAGATTTACAGACCCTCCTGGATTTTCGCTATGCTCGTCTCTTTAAAGCCAAACCCGGTAAACGGGGCGGGCCCAACAACTGCACCGGCGCGGCGGGCGAAGATGTAATTGTGCAGGTTCCCTGTGGCACGATGGTCTATGATGCCCTGACGGAGGAAATTTTAGGGGATTTAGTCACCCCCGGCCAGCGTCTCTGGGTGGCCCAGGGCGGCAAAGGCGGCTTAGGCAATCAACATTTTTTAAGTAATCGTAATCGTGCGCCAGAGTATGCCTTACCGGGTTTAGAAGGAGAAAAACGTCATCTACGCTTGGAATTAAAACTCCTGGCAGAGGTGGGGATTATTGGGCTACCCAATGCGGGAAAATCTACCTTGATTGCGGCTTTGTCGGCGGCGCGACCGAAAATTGCGGATTATCCCTTTACCACCCTAGTCCCTAATTTGGGAGTTGTTCGGAAACCAACAGGAGATGGTACGGTGTTTGCCGATATTCCGGGGTTAATTGCCGGGGCCCATGAGGGGATTGGTCTGGGGCATGATTTTCTGCGTCATATTGAACGAACTCGTCTGTTATTGCATTTAGTAGATAGTACGGCAGATGATCCGATCCAGGATTATCAAGTGATCCAAGGGGAATTACAAGCCTATGGTCGGGGGTTAGGCGATCGCCCACAAATTGTGGCGTTTAATAAATGTGATGCAGTGGGAGCAGAGGAGTTAGCCATACTGCGACAGTCCCTGGCGGAAATCACGGAGGCTCCGATTTTCCTGATTTCTGCGGTAACTCGTCACGGTTTAGACCCTCTCCTACAACAGGTGTGGGAACAGTTGGATCAGTTATCGCTTTTAGAAGTGCATTAAGAAGTGCATTAAGCAAAATTGGCGATCGCCCCTAACACCGGTAATTGAAATTCCTGGGTACGTTTTATCACTTCCTTGGCTAAACTGCGCGAGGTTTGATTCACCGAAACCACCAGGATCAACCCATCGGTATAGGTGGAAATAAAATAAATATCACTACTATCGGGAAAAGGCGGTAAATGATAAAACACAAAATCATAATTAGCCTGCAATTCGGCTATTAAATAATGAAATCCATCCGACCAAAGCGATCCCGTTTCTTGCCCTTGACCCAGGCTTAATAAATACAAATTTTTATGACTGGGAACCGGTTGAATAAGGTGATTAAGAGGCAGTTCTTCTTCTAAATAATTCCTTAATCCCTTCTCATTGGGCAAATTAAACAACGTATGTAAATGGGGATTGAGATAATTTGCATCTACCACTAACACCCTTTTTTTGCTATGGGTAGCGGCGATCGCCAAATTTAACAGCATAGTGGTTTGACCGTCCCCGGCTTGAATCCCAGAAATCACCAGGGAACGTAAAGGCGGATGACGATAAAAAAAGGATAACTCGGTATAGATAACGTGAAAATCTTCGGTAAATAATTGCAAAGTAGAAGACGGGGCCTCCCTCGGAACACTGGGGGAAAGCTCAAGGGTTAGCGGTTCTTCTGGAGTCTGGACTGTCGGGAATGGTGATGGAGTCTCCTTCGATAAAGACGAAACCTTGAATAGGGGCGTATTTTTCAGATCCAGACTTTTGGGAATTACCCCAATTAAAGAGACCGCTAAAAGGTCTTGAATATCGGCGGCACAGAGAAATTTATTACTGCGTTTATCCCAAAGAATGATGATCACTAAACTCAGTACGGCTCCCCCTACCACTCCCACTAGGACACTTTTTTGGCGATCCGGGGGGGCCCCCAGGGGATTACCTTTAGCATCCAGGGGAATTTGGGGTTTAGAAATTAATTGCCAGGGCAGTTCCTGGGCCGCTTCTACCCTTAAGGTTTCCCGTTGTAAGAGTAATTTATTGACCACATCTTCCGTTAATTTTATATCGCGGTTAATCGCATTATATTGATTAATTAAATTGGGCATTGCAGTTGCTAAAGCCCTCACCTGGGATAATTTTTGATCAATAATCGGCAGTTGAGCCTGAAGGGATTGCACCTGATTATTGGTGTCAATTAATTGATTGAGTAATTTGAGGCGGGTGGGATCTTGAAAATCAAAATTAAGGGCCTTACTGGCGGCCAAAGGAGAGGTACTTTTTAAGAGGGTTTTAGTTCGCTGGTCAAGAAGAACTTGTAAATTCTCCCGTTGTTCTTGCAAGGTAAGATATTGGGGATTATTATCGGTAACGGTCGCCC
>JAYKIP010000265.1:0-2514 GCA_035286205.1 Merismopediaceae cyanobacterium | reverse complement strand
GCCGCTAAAACCCCACAGAAAACAATCCCTAATGGACTATGGATGGTGATACTGGCCAAGGCGGATCTCTCCAGGGTAATCTAATCTTCAATTACTGTTATAAACTACGTCCATATTGGAAATTGTGGTTGTTTGAGACAGGTTGCAGGGACAAGTCCCCTTTTTTAAGGGGGATTTAGGGGGATCTATAGGTTTCAAGTTAGATGGCGTTTAATTAAAGGTCTCGCGTTCGGCGATCGCGCCAATATTGGCTTCCCAGTTACGACCATCAAAGGGTTGGATCACGAAGTCCGTCAACTTCACCTTGTCTAGGCAACGGAGGTTAACATCAATTTTGCCCGGATGCGATCGCGGATGATAAAAAGCGTGGATGCCACAGTGACGACAAAAAAGATGTTGGGCTTGCCCCGTGTTAAACGTATAAGTACTTAGACTTTCTTGGCCTTGAAGTAACTGAAATTGGTCAGGCTCAACGATACAGTGAAGGAAGCCCTTTTTCTGGCAAATGGAACAATTACAATCAATCGCCGTAAAGTCAGCGATCCGGACTTGAAACTGCACGGCCCCACAATGACAACCGCCGGTATAGGTTTGAGCAGAGGAAGAAAGAATCATCGCGTTAAAGGCAACGTTACGGTTTCGCGCCAGACTATCCCTAGATAATAAAATTGGTTTGTTCCCCCTGGGAAGCCTGCCAACTCCGGGCATCATAATAAAGATCCGCCAGGGTGATGCTATAAAGTGCCTCCCTAAGTTTATGGTGAAGTTGTTTCCAGAGACTATAGGTGACCCAATCTTCTGCCTGGGCTTGATCAGGTTGATAGCCGGGTAATGGCTCCAGATTTTCTCCCACAGCTTCAAAGATTTGCCCCAGGGAAATTTGGGATGGAGGATAGGCCAATTGATAACCCCCTTGAACCCCCCGCAGGGATTTCACCAAACCTGCTCGACGCAGAGCGATCAATAACTTCTCTAAATAGGGGGCCGGTAAATCCTGGCGTTCGGCGATCGCCTTAACCGAAGCGGGGCCATAACGTTTCTGGAGACTAAGATCCAGCAAGGCCTTAACACTATAGTGACCTTTAGTTGTCAGTTTCATTCCTCTAGTTTAACGGAAAGGGTTTGCATCAAGCCAAGCATCAGAGTTAAAGACAGCGTAAGCCTAAGAGTTGACGGGGTTAGTGAAAGAATCCCCACCATCTTGTCATCGGGTCGTGTCCCCAGAAACCCAAACCAATAACAAACAGATGCAACCTAAAGATTGAAAATTTTTTATACAATTATTTTTGACATCCCTTGAATAATTTTACCTTAATGGCTGTAAGATAGAAGGGAAGACATACAGCAACCCTCATATTTTTGGGGAAGCCTACTGTCATCTGAGCTTTCACCTCTTCACGGTGAGAATGCTTAAGCAAAATGCTACGTTCATTCCGTAAACTACCATGACTAAACCTTTAACCGGCCGGGAATTACTCGAAAAAGTCCAAGACCTCGGCAACCTCAGCAAAGAGGAAAAAGCCAAAGAGTGTGGTTACATCACCACCACCAAAAAGGGCGTTCCCAGGGTCAACATGATGAAATTCCTCAATGCTCTAATTGATGCGGAAGGAATTGAATTGGACAGCAGTTTAAGTGGGCACGGTCGCGGTGGGCGTTCTGCCAGTTATCGGATTAGTGTTCAATCTAACGGTAATCTCTTGATTGGTGCCGCCTACACGAAGAAAATGGGGCTCCACCCCGGTGATGAATTTGAAATTACCCTGGGTCGCAAGCACATTCACTTAAAACAGGTGGGTGAAGACGACGAGTAAGATCCCTTAGGCGATTCCCCAGGGTTTCGCAAAAAAAACGCCGTTTAGCTATCAACTAAACAACGTTCAAACAAACTACCATTTACCTTAACAGGGGAAGTCATTTGTCTTAATCGAGGAATGGCTTCCTTTCCCATTGTAATATTATTCGGCAGTTCTGGGGGAGCGATTTTTGCACGTTGGCTTATAGCCCATGCACCTGGAGCAGTTCGGCGATCGTGGAGCAGTAGGGGGTGAGTCCCAGGGTGGCCGGATTCACGGGATTGGCGTAGGTAAAATGACGATACTCCATACAAAAGCGATCCCAGGGGGCCATCTGAATGCGAAAGGCTTTGATAAAGAAGTTAGCGAGGGTGACGGAGAGGGGAATTTGAAAGTAGATGGTTTTGTGGAAGTAGCGACAGATTTGGGTGATGGTTTCGTTAACGGTGAGCGGGGCATTACCTAAAACGACATCGCGGTATTGGGAGGGGGATAGAGGATGGGCGATCAAGTGGGTAACGACCTGGGCAATATCACGGCCATGGATAAAATGAAAACTGCCGTCGGCGGTAAACCAGCGAATCAAGTTGAGCCATCGGAGAATGTCGCCTAGGCCCCCGGAGAGGTGAGAATAGGGTTTATTGGTGTCTCCACCAAAGACAAAGGTGGGATAAACGGTGGTGATTTTGGGGTAAAGGGTCAGGTCTTTGAGGGCTTG
>JAYKIP010000264.1:0-3209 GCA_035286205.1 Merismopediaceae cyanobacterium | reverse complement strand
AACCCCTCACACTAAACTTTATCCCAAGGCGATCGCCGAAGATATGAGAGGAGCCAGGCTCTTTAGATTATAGAATAAGGCCATTCGGTAGCCAGTCTTGGGAAAATTGGTATAATTACCACACTGTGCAAAGTACACTACTCTCAAACAGCAAACCCCCTTTTCCGTAAACCCATTCCTTAAGGTAAAAACCATGGCAAAAGTTTTTAGTGGTAAAGTCATGATCCCCGGCCATCAAATGGAAGCTTATTTTCAAGCGATGGCAGAAGCCGAAAAAGAACGCGCCCCTTTTCGGAATCACCTAGAGCAACTTAATCAAGAATTTGGCCACTTTCTGTCAGAGAAATATACTAAATCTACCGTCAGAAAACATACCTTAATTATTAGCTTATTTATTGACTTTATCTGTAATTATACCGATGTGCAAAAAATTGAGGAAATCACCAAAGGGATGGTCAACAGTCACTTCAGAAGTTGGTATAAGCGTAAAGTGTGGGATTCAGCTACCGATAACGACTTGAAAGTTGCCCTCAGAAAATTTTTCCAGTTTCTCGCCCAGGAAAAAGCCATTGTCAACCAGAAAGCGTTGGATTCTCTGAAGTAATCACTGTTCCTGGATAAGGCTTAGATTTTGATAATTTTCTCTCTGTTGAGCAAAAAAAAGAGGGATTAAACCTCGTCCATTTTGGGAACTATAATTTTTTTAGATACATTTCAGGGATAAGTCCCCCTTTTTAAGGCTTGCCCTGAGCTTGTCGAAGGGGGATTTAGAGGGATCGCCTTGGGCAATCAGAAAACTATGGGTTTCGAGTTAGACGGGGATAAGGCAGAATTTAATCGGCAAAAATATCTAATTGTTCCACATCCTTAGAGACTTGCTTAGGATTGCGGGCAACGGTCTTTTTGGGAATGCCTTGACGCAGACCCAGGGCGATTTTACTGTGCTTTTCAATTTGACCCATCACCTGCTTTGCCCGTTGAATCACAGAACTGGGTAATCCCGCTAATCGCCCGGCTTCAATCCCGTAGGATTTATCGGCTCCCCCTGGTTGGACTTGATGTAAAAAGACAATTTCGTTGGGTAATTCTTTGACCGTAACTTGATAATTAGCCACATTATCTAGGATAGACGCTAATTCGTTTAATTCGTGATAGTGGGTGGCAAAAATAGTGCGCGATTGAACCACGATCGCCAGATATTCCGCGACCGCCCAGGCAATAGATAACCCATCAAAGGTGGCGGTTCCTCGGCCAATTTCATCCAGTAGGACAAGGGATTGGGGCGTGGCATGATTTAAAATATTCGCCGTTTCATTCATTTCCACCATAAAGGTAGATTGCCCGGTGGCTAGATCATCTACGGCTCCCACCCGTGTAAAAATGCGATCGCAGATGCCTAATTTTGCCGATTTAGCCGGCACAAAACTGCCGACCTGGGCCATTAATTGAATGAGTCCCACTTGGCGTAAATAACAACTTTTACCACTGGCATTGGGGCCGGTCAAAATAATTAAATCCGGATGTTTTTCCGTTTCGGCATGGCCTAACTGGGTCGAATTAGGCACAAAAAAACCGGCTCCCAGGGACTGCTCCACCACCGGATGACAACCGGCTGTAATACTCAGTAATCGCCCTTCTACCATTTCCGGACAGTTATAACCTTGGTAAACGGCTACTTCGGCTAATCCCGACAGAACATCTAACGCCGCCACCGCCTTGGCAATTTCGCGGATCGGTTGGGCCTTTTCAGCCACTTTGCTCCGTACTTCCGTAAAGATTTCATACTCTAAATTGTTGAGGTCATCCTGAGCGGTTAAAATGCGGGTTTCCCGTTCTTTGAGTTCAGGCGTAATATAGCGTTCTTCGTTAACTAAGGTTTGTTTGCGAATATAATTTTCGGGGGCTTGTTCCGATTTACTCCGGGGCAGACTTAAATAATAGCCAAAGGTTTTATTATAGCCGACTTTTAAGTTAACAATTCCCGTTCTTTGTCGCTCAGTAACTTCTAAATTGGTTAACCATTGTTGATCTTCTTCCAGATTCCGACGCATTTCATCTAAAGCGGTATTAATGCCGGCACGAATGACTCCACCTTCTTTAATTTGTAGGGGGGGATTTTCCACAATATGGGCGACGACATAACGACCTAATTCTTCTAATTCGGGGGGAATGGTGTGCAAAGCTCTGAGGTAGGGAGAGGTTCCCTGACGGGCCAGATAGGCTAAATCTGTGAGACGAATTAAGGATTCCGCTAGGGCCAATAAATCCCTGGCGTTAGCACTGCCGGCTCCAATGCGCCCGGTCAATCGTTCTAAGTCGTAGATACTTTTTAATAATTGTCGTAAATCCTGGCGAAGAGGGGGATTTTCTACTAATTCTTGTAGGGTTTTTTGTCTCGCTCGAATGCCTTTTACTTCTAATAAGGGTTGTAGTAACCATCGTCTTAAGGCGCGTCCTCCCATGGCGGTACAGGTACGGTCTAAGGCCCATAACAAAGAACCATGAAAACTACCATCCCGCACGGTTTGATTAATTTCTAAGTTGCGGCGGGTTTGATGATCGAGGATTAAAAAGTCGGTTAATTGGTAAGTTTTGAGGGGTTGAATGGGGACTAAATTGGCTTTTTGGGTGTCTTCAATGTATTCCAATAAACCACCGGCGGCCCTGACCGCTAGGGGAAAGTCTTCACAACCCAAGCCTTCTAATGACCTGACGCGAAAGGTTTCTAAAATACGTTGTTTGGCTTCCAGTAAAGAAAACGGGGTGGGCGATCGCAGGGAATAACAAAAGGACTCCGGCAAGTTATCGGGTAAATGCTCGGATTTTTCGCCGGGTCGTAAAATTTGTTTGACATCCGGGGTATGGGTCGGCACTAACACTTCCGAAGGTTGCAGACGTAATAATTCCACCGCCAGGGTGTCTAACCCCAGGGATTGCGTACAAAAAAACTCGCCGGTTGAAATATCGGCATAGCTTAACCCCCAATGGTCACCAGCCAGGGCGATCGCCGCCAAAAAATTATTCCGACGGGCATTGAGCATACTGTCATCGGTGAGGGTACCGGGGGTGAGTAATTTGGTCACCTGACGCTCCACCATGCGCTTTTCTGCCTGGGCAATTTCCGCATCTTCCACCTGGTCGCAAATGGCCACGGCATAGCCTTTTTCCACCAACTGCCGGGCATAGCGTTCCAACGCATGATGAGGAAC
>JAYKIP010000263.1:0-5891 GCA_035286205.1 Merismopediaceae cyanobacterium | reverse complement strand
ATTAACCGACAGAATCAGTTGTAACAGCATTCCGACCCAAAAAATCGGCAGGGAATAAGTGATAATGCTGAATAATCGCCCACTGGTATCCACAGCACTATTGGGCCGGGAAGCCGCTAAAATGCCTAGCCCCACACCCACCACCACTGCCACCACCATGCCATAAAAGGCTAATTCTGCCGTTGCCGGAAAATGCTCTTGAATAATCTCCCAAACGGCCTTGCCTTTACCCGTGATAGATTTCCCTAGATCGAGCTGTAGGAGTTGTCCCAAGTAATCAAAATACTGAGCCAGTAAGGATTTATTTAATCCTAATTGTTCACGCATGGCCTGTTTAGCCGCTTCCGGGGCGCGGTTTCCTAAAATGGCATCAACGGGATCGCCTGGGGTCGCTCTTAATAAAAGAAAGACCAGGGTAACAATCGTCCAGACCATGAGGGGAGCCAACAGCAGACGGGCAGTAATATAGTACCGAAGAGCTTTAGCGCGGGACATAGTTCACCAAAAGAGGGCAAGGGAATGGCAAGGGGATGAGATTGAATGCCCCTCATATTACCAAAGGATTCGCGCTTTTTCCTGGGCTAGAATGCTTGAGGCGATCGCCCTGGGCCAAGTGGAGAGAATTGTTGCCCCTGGCGATGGTGTTTGGTTACTGCTTAAACAGAACGTTTGCCCGTCTCCGTCCTAAAATTCCCGAAGATTGGGATTGGCCTGTAGTTTTTGAATTTCGTCAGCTACCACCATATTTTCATGGTTAACTTGCACCCGGACAGCATTTGAGAGTTGATCTTGCTTTTGGATCGCTAAGACAAAATAACTTTGGGCTGTTTGCAGTTGGGCTAGGTTCTTGCCTTGACGACCCTGGAGACGTAGGAGTTGCCCCTTAAGATACTGTAATTCAGGATTATCGGGGGTTTCGGCGATCGCCAAATTCAGGTAATTCATGGCCTTGTCATACTGCTTTAAATCCCGATAGGTTGTGGCTAGGGCGCGATTTTTTAAATAATCCGGCGAAGCATACTGTTCAAAGCGGAGAATCACTTGATCGGACTGGGAAAAGGGCGAATATTTTGATAAAAATAAATCCAAATATCCCCGTAATAAATTTAATTCCGGATCATTCGGGCTAATCTCGGAGGCCGCATCCACATATTCAAAAATTTTGCCGGTTTTACCCACCGCTTCCAGAAAATTCCCTTGTTTTAAAAAATAGGCTCCCTGGAGAAATTCCCCCACCGCTAGGTAGAGATTGCCTCGTAACGGATCACTACCCTTTAAATTATTGGCCGCAGATACCGTTTTATCGGCATAGGTTTTCATCGTACTAAAATCAGCGGCATCGTAGGCCAGAGAAGCCCGCATGGCATGGGCTAGGGGTTCCCAGGGTTCGCTCTGGAGGGCTTTTTCTAAATAGGTTTGGGCTAGGGGATAATTCCCATCCCGAAAAATGGCAAAAAACGCCGCTTCCGTCTGGTCACCGATATTGCGAGGATTTTGGGTACGGAAGGGATCGCCCGCCCAAGCCGGGGTTAACCAGGAGATAGCTGGGAGAAGGGTCAGAGCCGCTAGGGCCAACGAGCGAGGGAGTAAGGTACGAAAAGTCATAGACGCAAAATGACGAACCAAAAGAGGAGAAAGGTGAACGGAGTTGGGCGGTTCAGCCGGGAAACCGTCGCTGGTCTGGCACAATAGGGATGCCCCAGATCTGCCGAGACAACGACCGGAATGCTCTATCTAAAAAATGTGGGTTATCATCCCGCCGCGAGTCCGTCCCCTATTCTAAAGGATGTGACTTTGGAATTAGCTCCTCAACAGTTAGGTTTGATCATTGGCCCTAGTGGTTCCGGGAAAACGACGTTATTGGATATTTTGGCAGGATTGGCGGAAAAGACAGAAGGGGAAATTCTCTGGCGGGAACAAAGTCTGACTCCTCTGCATTTACAACAATTAGCGGGTCTGGTGTTTCAGTTTCCCGAACGGCATTTTTGCGGGGGAACCATCCTCGAAGAGTTACGCCTCGGCCATCCGGAAATCGGCAGCGATCGCCTACGGGAGGCATTGAAAGAAGTGGGACTGGAGCAGTTAGACTGGGGAACTCCCCCACCGGCCCTGAGTGGCGGTCAACAACGACGATTAGCCCTAGCGGTGCAACTGATTCGTCAACCCAATTTATTATTATTAGATGAACCAACAGCGGGTCTCGACTGGTCAATGCGTCGTCAATTAGCTAAATTATTAGCCAAACTCAAACAACATTGGACGTTATTAATTGTCAGCCACGATCCGGGGGAATTATTACCGATCGCCGATTGTTGCTGGTATATTGATCAGGGCCAGTTAGAAATCATTTCCCCGGACAGGTTACAGGCCCAGGAGTGGGAAAAATCTTGCCCCATTCTGCCGGTATAGATGGCGGTCTTTTCCATGAATTTGAGTGAATTAATGAGTTCCTTACCCCAAGAAGATTTCCTATGGCAAAGCAGTTTAGCTTGGCAACCAACGGCAGTTCAATGGTCAAGTTTTGAGCAATTATACCAGTTTGTTTTAGCGGGGAATCGTCGTCTGAATTTAACCCGCATTACGGAACCCCTCGACTTTTTAGAAAAGCATCTGTGGGATTCTTTAGCCGGTATTTTTCTTGTTGATTCCCTCGTTTCATTGCCGGTGGCTCAGGTGATTGATATTGGTACTGGGGGCGGTTTTCCCGGATTACCGACGGCGATCGCCTTTCCCCAATGGTCTGTCACGTTGTTGGATTCCACCCAGAAAAAAATTGCGTGGTTACAGGAAATTGTGCCGCAATTATTCCCCGATCAAGCCCTAGATCAAACCCTAGATCAAACTATGGGTCAAAGCAGGGGTCAAATTATCCCGATGGTCGGCAGAGCCGAAAGTTTAGGACAAGATCCCCAACACCGTGCCCACTACGATTTAGCCCTAATTCGAGCCGTTGCGGATGCCAGGGTGTGTGCGGAATATGCCTTACCCCTCATCAAAAAAGACGGCTATGCGGTACTCTATCGGGGGCAATGGACAACGGCAGAAACGGAGCAACTGGAGCCAGTGGTGGCAAAATTAGGGGGAACCCTCGCAGAAGTCAAAACCGTACAAACTCCCTGGAGCCACAGTCAACGCACCTTTATTTATTTACAAAAAATTCGTTCTACGCCGGCCCCCTATCCCAGGGCGATCGGGATTCCCCAGAAAACCCCCCTCGCTTTTTAAATTGGAGAAATCCTGCTCTCACTCTTAACTTTTTCCGCGCTTCAAAGGCGGATAGCAAATCCCCCTAACAACAGCAAACAATTAAGCTATAATTAACCCCATCTCTCATTTTTTAGGAGCCTAAGTAATGACCAAAGTTTTTTTTGATATTTCCATTGATGGTGGTGATAACCAACGCATTGTTATGGAATTATTTGAAGATATTACGCCGATCACAGTCGAAAACTTCCGCGCCCTTTGTACCGGTGAACAAGGCAAGGGAAAATCGGGTAAAGCGTTACATTATAAAGGTTCTTTTTTTCATCGGATTATTCCTGGTTTTATGGCTCAGGGCGGTGATTTTACTCGCGGGAATGGGACGGGGGGAGAATCCATTTATGGAGCCAAATTTGATGATGAAAATTTTCGAGTAAAACACGATCAACCCGGTTTACTATCCATGGCCAATGCCGGCCCGAATACCAATGGTTCACAATTTTTTATTACCTTTGATGCCACTCCCTGGCTAGACGGTAAGCACGTCGTTTTTGGTAAAGTAGTAGAGGGTTTAGAGGTGCTGAAAGCTTTAGAGGCCAATGGTAGTCCCAGTGGAGCCACGAAAGTTCCCATTATGATTGCCGATTCCGGTCAATTATAGAGGGTAAAATTTAACGAATTGAACGCGTCGGGGCATGATGATTCTGTCCCCACCGTTTTTGCTATTTTATGCAGGATTAATCATGGAACTTATTGAACTGTTGTCTTGCTTCCAAAATCCCCATTTTTATCCCCATCCTGTCTCAGACATTCAACTGATTCAAACCCATTGTTCCGCCGTTTTTTTGACGGGAGATTATGCCTACAAGTTAAAGAAGCCGGTTGATTTTGGCTTTTTAGATTATTCTACCCTAGAAAAACGGTATTATTATTTAACCCAGGAATTAGTATTAAATCAGGCGATCGCCCCGGAAATTTATTTAAGCGTTTTGCCTATTAGTCAGTGTGGTGAGCGGTTGGTGTTAGGTAGTGAGGAAAATATTGTCGAATATACGTTACAGATGGCTCAATTTCCCCAGGATTGCTTGCTGGTTAATTTATACGAAGCAGGGGCATTAACCGCAGAACATATTCAGGAATTAGGCTTAAAGGTGGCGCAATTTCATCAATCAGCCAAAGTCAATGATTATATTACTGATTTTGGGCGTATTGACGTGATTAAACAATCTACCGACGAAAACTATCAAACGACGGAAAAATATGTCGGTATTACCCAGGATTTAGCCCAATATCAAGCGACACGGGATTTTACCAATCGGTTTATGGTGGAGAAGCGGGCGATTTTTGAGCAACGTCAACAACAGCAGAAAATTCGAGAATGCCATGGGGATTTACATTTAAAAAATATTTGTTATTGGCGTAATCAAATTCACCTTTTTGATCGCATTGAGTTTAATGAGCCGTTTCGATATGTGGATGTGATGTATGATATTGCTTTTACGGTGATGGATTTGGAGGCCAAAAAGCGTCAGGATTTAGCCAATCTTTTTTTGAATACCTATCTGGAACAAACGGGGGATTGGGAGGGGGTGCAACTTTTACCGTTCTATCTCTCGCGTCAAGCCTACGTCCGAGCCAAAGTCACTTCGATGTTATTAGATGATCCGCAAATTTCCGCAACGGATAAACAACAGGCGATCGCCACGGCCAAGGATTATTATCATTTAGCCTGGCATTATACCCAACCCCAAATTGGTCGCATTTATGTAATGTCGGGTTTATCGGGGTCAGGAAAAACAACGGTCGGACGGTATCTTGCGCAACAGTGTCAAGGCTTACAAATTCGCTCCGATGCTATGAGAAAAAAATTAGCGGGTTTAACCCTCCATCAAACAGGAGAGGCAAGTTTATACTATCCAGAAATGACCGAAAGAACCTATCACCGTTTAGCCGAATTAGGATTATTATTAGCTTCCCAGGGATTTATCGTGATTTTAGATGCGAAATATGACCGTTTTTGTTGGCGCAATCCGCTTTTATTAGCCGCTCAACAACAGCAGATTCCTTTCAAGATTATTCATTGTCAAGCGTCCCTTGCTACCCTCGGCGATCGCCTGGTCAACCGTCAGGGGGATATTTCCGATGCAACCCAGTCCCTCTTACCCCAACAACAGGAACAATGGGAAGATTTTACGGCGGAAGAAAGTCCCTATGTGATCACCCTTGATACGGAAAACGAACAATGGCAAACTCGACTGCAAGAATATCTCATCGGCGGCGATCGTCAAGATGGCAACCCCTAACCCAATCTATCTAACTCGAAACCTATAATTTTTGGATCTCCTAGGGCGATTCCCCTAAATCCCCCTTCGACAAGCTCAGGGCAAGCCTTCAAAAGGGGGACTTGTGCCTGAAACCTATCTTAAAAAACGACAGTTCCCAAAATGGACGTGGTTTAACACGACTCCGATCTTCTAAAATTTTTGCATTAGAGCCAAGCCAATGACGCGAATCATCAAATAAGTCCTACGATCAAGAACACTTGTCTGTGTCAAGGGTTACAGATGGTGCTTATCCTCCCGACTAACACGGGGCTAAAACCCAATCAAGACAGGGATTTCCGTAATCTCACGGAACCTTGACGTAACATTTAGGCAAATATTAAGCAAATCTTAATCTTAGTGCTATAG
>JAYKIP010000262.1:0-2796 GCA_035286205.1 Merismopediaceae cyanobacterium | reverse complement strand
TAGTCTATCCGAAGGCAAATTTCCGGGGTTTTCCCGTGAACAACTGGCCCATCTGTGTCGGTTAGGATGTGGCTTAATGCTTTTGGTCAGTTGGGGCCATGCCCTCCTGCGTTTCCAACGGCTTTATCAACAAAATGAAGTGGTTTATGGGGTGAACTATACCGATGTCCATTGGCGTTTGCCCTTTGATTTACTGTTGATGGTCGCGGCGGCGGCGATCGCCCTGGGGTGTGGCTACTACGGTTGGCAGCCGGGCAAGTTGAAAAAACAAACGGTGCAAGGCGGGTTTCCCTTGGTTTTCGGAGCCTATGGAATCTTAATTATGTTACAAATGGCGGGGGGATTAGCCATGGAATTGGCGATCGTCCAACCCAATCAATTAACCCGTGAAAAACCCTATTTAGCGCGGAATATTCAAGCAACCCGTGATGCGTTTAGGTTATCAGAAATTCAATCCTTAACCCTGTCCGGTCGGGGTGAATTAACCGCAGAAAGTTTACAGAAAAATCAAGAGACCATTAATAATATTCGCCTATGGGATCCCCAACCTCTGCTATTAACGAACCGCCAACTCCAACAAATTCGCCTCTATTACCGCTTTTTTGATGCCGATCTTGACCGGTACACCATTACCCAGCGAAAACTGGAAGACAAAAAATCCCTAAACTCTAGCCGCTATTCCACCCTCAATCAAGTGTTAATTTCCCCCAGGGAATTAGACTACCAAGCCGTTCCCAAACAAGCCCAAACCTGGGTGAATGAACATTTAGTTTATACCCATGGCTATGGCTTTACCCTATCGCCGGTCAATTTAGTGGATCGCGGCGGCCTCCCTTTTTATTTTGTTAAAGATATTGGTACCGATACCCAAGCCGATGCCCTGAGAACCTCCAGCGAAGTCATTCGCGACAATATTGCCATTGGGAAACCCCGCATTTATTTTGGCGAATTAACCGATACCTACGTTATGACCCAAACAAAACTCAAGGAATTTGATTTTCCCAGGGGTCAAGAAAATGCCTACAACGTCTATGACGGCACCGGGGGAATCCGCATGGGTTCCTGGGCAAGACGATTATTATTTGCGGTCTATTTGCGGGATTGGCAAATGTTATTTACCCGGAATTTTACCGAAGATACCCAAATTTTATTTCGGCGTAATATTAACCAACGGATTCGAGAAATTGCCCCTTTTTTAACTTTTGATCGTAATCCCTATCTTGTCACTGCCCTTACTGATCCGCAACAGCCCCATAATACGCTTTTTTGGATCATTGATGCCTATACTACATCCCAATATTATCCCTATTCGGAACCGATTGCCGCGTCTTCACCCTGGGATCGATCTCTGAATTATATTCGCAATTCCGTCAAGATTACGGTGGATGCTTACAATGGCAAGGTGAATTTTTATGTAATGGATCCCCAAGATCCGGTTATCCAAAGTTGGCAACGAATTTTTCCCACGCTATTTAAACCGTTTTCGGCCATGCCGGCCAGTCTGCAACGCCATATTCGCTATCCGGTTGATTTATTAAGCACCCAATCCCAACAGTTATTAACCTATCACATGACGGATTTAGATGTATTTTATAATCGGGAAGACCAATGGCAAATTCCCAGGGAAATTTATGGCAATCAACAGTTGGCGATCGCCCCTTATTATCTGATTATGAAGTTAGCGGGATTAAAGGGAAATCGAGAGGAATTTGTCCTATCCCAGGTTTATACTCCCATTAGTCGTAATAATTTAATTGCCTTATTGTTTGCCCGTTCTGATGGAGATAACTATGGCAAATTAGTGCTTTATACTCTGCCCAAGGAGCGATTAGTTTACGGGCCGGAACAGGTTGAAGCCTTAATTAATCAAGATCCGGTTATTTCCGAGCGCATTAGTCTATGGAATAGGGAAGGGTCAAAGGCCATCCAGGGAAATCTTTTAGTGATTCCCATTGAACAGTCTTTACTGTACGTTGAACCGTTATATCTTGAAGCCGAAAAAAGTGGTTTACCGACCTTAGCGCGGGTGGTGGTGGTCTATGGTAATCAAATTGCCATGGCCGAAACCTTACAGGGAGCCTTAGATGCCATCTTCGCCTCTAAAGGTTCTAATTCAGCTATTTTACGTCAAATTAGTAACAATAATTCGGTGAAATCCAGCCTATGAAACGAAGATTGTTGAACCCCGTCTAACTCGAAACCCATCGTTTTCTGATTGCCCAAGGCGATCCACCTTAAAAAAGGGGACTTATCTCTGAAATGTATCTAAAAAAATATTTATTATCTGAGTCACAATTCCGATCGCCAGAAAATCGCCAGAAAATCGCTAGAAAATATTGAATACATCGTTAAGCGGGTTAGCCCTGGGAAGGAGACTTAAGATAGAGCCGTTCAAAACCGATGGGGAGAGCCAGCAAAGTTAATTTCAAAGCCCAGGGAGCGCAAAACAGCGTCAGCAGTACGGATAAAACCGCCAGACATCCTAAACAGGGACGCGCCACGTCTTCTTGGATGGTTAAGCAGAGAAAACCAGAAATTGAGGCGATCGCCAAAGTGGCCAAGGAAAAAAGGAGCATAATTGACTGTCCGAATGAAGAGAGAAAGAAATGAGGGTTGGGTAAAGACTGAGACGAGGGGGTTGTGGAGACCTCTTTTTTTCGTCTAACTCACTATAGCACTAAGATTAAGATTTGCTTAATATTTGCCTAAATGTTACGTCAAGGTTCCGTGAGATTACGGAAATCCCTGTCTTGATTGGGTTTTAGCCCCGTGTTAGTCGGGAGGATAAGCACCATC
>JAYKIP010000261.1:0-3033 GCA_035286205.1 Merismopediaceae cyanobacterium | reverse complement strand
TTCAATCCAGGCTTTCATTTGTTGCGGTTCAAAATCGCCGACAATGCCGAGGATGGTTCCCTGGGGACGAATATAGGTTTGATAAAACTGGCGAATACTCTCTTGACGAATATTCTCTAAAGTACTGTATTCTGCAATGCGGGCGTAGGGACTCTCTGCTCCATAAATTAACTTGCCAAATTCGCGGCTGGCAATATCGTCGGGATCGTCATTACGGCGGGCGATCGCCCCTCTTGCCTGGGTTTTCGCCAATTCCACCTGATCAGCCGCAAAAGCCGGGGACTCGACCACTTCCGCAAAGAGGGGAAACACCGTCGCCACATCCTTACCCAGAACATCAAAACTAGCCGAACCGGAACTGACCCCCATACTGGTTTCAATGGCGGCGGCCCTTTGTTCTAGGAGTTGATTTAACTCAGCCGCCGGGTGAGCTTGGGTTCCCCCTAGTCGCCAAACGGTTCCCGTAATATCGGCTAATCCCACTTGATTGCTGGGTTCCCATCGTGAGCCGGTCCGGAATAAGGCCGTGCCTTTGACCAGGGGTAACTGGTGATCTTCCATCAGATAAACGACGATCCCATTTTTGAGTTCATAGCGTTCGTAGGGAGGCAGTTTAACCTCTGGTAAGGGCGGGAATTGCAGATCGGTATAGTGTCGCGGTGTATTCGTGGGGGGAGGATTGTCCTTGGCGATCGCCGTCCCATGGATAAAGAGGGTTAGAACGAGGGTCATCACCACCAGACCCAACCACGAAGGATTTTGAGTCACACAACGACGTAACCGGGGGAATAGCAAGGGAAAATCTCCAATCACAGGGTTTAATTAACGGCTTCCCTATCATAGCCTGGAGTTTCTCCTTCGACTAGGGCGCGGGCTTTTTCGGGGCCGGGGTAGCGTTAGTCGCCGCCGGGGGTTTGGATGCCGGGTTGGCCGCCACCTTCGTTGCCGCCGGGGGAGCCGGGGTGGTATTTTTCAAATGTTGGTAACTGGTACGCGAAAAGTTTTGAATTAATTCCCTGGCTTTGGGGTCATTGTAGGGACGTTGGGCCATCACGGCGAAAATATAGCGTTTGCCGTTGGGCATATCAATAATGCCGGCATCCCCTAACACTTTGCCAATGTCCCCCGTTTTATGGGCAATTACCGCATCTTCTTCTAGGCCCTGGGGTAATAAGGTACGGGTTTTGGTTTGCTGCATGATATTCAACAGGCGATCGCGGGATTTTAGAGACAATAATTCCCCCTGATTCACCTTGGCGAGGACAGTGACCAAATCCTGGGGGCTTGTCTTATTGGTTCCCTCCAGATCGGGCAAGGCATTGTTAATCACCGTTGTCGCAAGGCCCCACTGTTGAAATCGCTGATTTAACGCCGCTTTCCCCCCTAATCGCTTAATGATCATATTGGTCGCCGTGTTATCACTAATCACGATCATTTTGGTGACGGTTTCCAAGGCCGTAAAACTGGATTTTTTGCCCTGTAGGTACTGCATATCTCCCGCCCCCGACGCGATCACATCTTTGGTCATGGGTAAGGGTTCATGGAGTTGAATTTTGCCCGCATCCACCGCTTGGAAAAAGGCGATCGCCACCGGGATTTTAATCGTACTGGCCGCCGCGATCGGCACCTCCCCCTGTAAATTGACAAACTGTCCATTATCCATATCCAGCAGATAGGCCTGGGGCAAAATTTTCTGGGGTTTCGCCTGGGAAGCCAGGGTCGCTAACTTCTGTTTTAATCCCGCATTTTCCGTTGTTGCCGTCACCTTTTCAGGAGAAGCGACTTTGCCCGTTGCTGTCGATCCTTTGCCTAAAGCCCCTAATTGATTTAAAAAACCCTGGGGATTCAGGGCGATCGCCGGAGAAGCCGAAGAGGAAGTTTGGGTCGTCCCTTTCACCGTCGAAGCCTGGGAAGACAAAAAACGAGTAGGAGTCAACGTCGCCAACAGTGTACCGATAAAGACACTCAAACCCGCCCCTAACATCCCAACCCGTAGGGCGTATAAAATCCCCGACTGTAGAAAATGGGGTTTCCGCTCCTTTCTCACAGAAGCCGGGCGAGGCAGAACCGTAACCTCTTCCCTGGGTTCAGAGGGGGGGGCAACATCAGCAGTCGTCTCTAAAGAAGGTTGAACTAAGCTTAAATTACGACGGCGATCGCGGCGAGATTTAGAGGTGGACATAGGTTCAGTGGGAGGATAACAACAGGAGAGGAGAAAATTCGACAGAGAAATCGCCTCAAAGGGGGGGATCTCTATCCTGGAATGTCTAGCGTGGGAGAAGAATCATCGCCTCTACCCAAAGGCATAGACTGGGGATGGTGACTGGGGTTGGCCGAGAAATGTTGCCAGAGCCAATCTACTTGGCCCAGGATGCCCCGCAGGAGGGCCACCTCTTCGCTAGTGAGTTGACTCCGTTGATAAAGGCGACGGAGTTTTTGCATTCTAGCCTGGGCGGTATGGGGATAAAGCACCTGAATATTTAATAGGGTTTTTTCTAAATGCTGATAGTAACCTTCGAGTTGTTCGTAGGGAGCCGTCGGCAGGGTTAAGTCGGCAGGAGGTGTTGCCAAAGTCGCCTGGTATAACTCATAGCTACAGATAGCAACGGACTGGGCCAAATTGAGAGAGGTATAGTCCGGGTGAGCCGGTATCCCCACAAACCGATGGGCAAAGTTTAATTCTTCATTACTTAACCCCCGGTCTTCCCTCCCAAAAATTAACGCACTCGGAGCCGTTAACAACCAGGGCAATGCTTGACGCGGGGTTTCTAAAGGGGTTTCTAAATTTCGCGCCTTGGCCGTCGTGGCGATCGCCCGTTGACATCCCTGGAGAGCCTCCGGTAAAGAATTCACTTGTTGATGGGACATTAACACCTCTAACCCATGAACCGCCATCCGTCGCGCCTCTTCGCCCAGGGGATCACACTGGGGATTCACCAACACCAATTGGGATAACCCCATATTCTTCATCACCCTAGCCACCGAGCCAATATTTAAAGGGCCGGCCGGTTCCACCAACACAATTTTGATATG
>JAYKIP010000260.1:0-4699 GCA_035286205.1 Merismopediaceae cyanobacterium | reverse complement strand
CTATGTTTTTGCAAAGCCTACACCTCCAAAATTTTCGGAACTATTCCCAACAATGGGTAAACTTTACCGTTCCTAAAACCATTTTAGTCGGTCAAAATGCCCAGGGAAAATCTAACCTTTTAGAAGCCATTGAATTATTAGCCACCCTAAAAAGTCATCGCACTAGCCGCGATCCGGATTTGATTACCACCGGCGAAGAAACCAGCTTGATTTATGCCCAAATCGAACGCAACTACAGCAAACAGGAATTACAACTCTTACTGCGGCGATCGGGGCGGCGGAGTCTCAAAGTCAATCAAGATATAGCCCGTCGTCAAGCCGATTTTTTAGGGGTAATTAATGCCGTCGAATTTTCCTGCTTAGATTTGGAATTGGTTAGGGGAACCCCCGAAGCCCGTCGTCAATGGTTAGATACTTTATTACTGCAAGTTGAACCCATTTATAGCCATATTTTAAGCCAATATCAACATATTTTAAAACAACGTAACGCCCTTTTAAAAAGTTATCGAGCCAAAGACGAATTAAGTGATCAAGGAGAACTCTCAGACTCCCATTTAAGCCTGTGGGATCAACAATTAGCCACGATGGGAACTCGCATCATTCGTCGCCGCGATCGCATCCTCCAACGATTAACCCCGATCGCCCAATCCTGGCATGAACAAATTAGCGGTCATCAAGAACAGTTAAGCATTGACTATCAACCGAACGTCCTGACAGCAACCGAAGACCAGGAAGAAATACAACAAGCCTTCCTAGGACAATTAGCCCAGCGTCGTATCGCCGAACAACAGATGGGAACCACCCTCGTTGGCCCCCACCGGGATGACTTAATCTTCACCATTAACGAAACCCCCGCCAAATCCTATGCGTCCCAGGGCCAACAACGCACCCTGGTTTTAGCCCTCAAATTAGCGGAACTCACCCTGCTCGAAGAAATTATTGGCGAACCGCCTTTGTTATTATTAGATGATGTTTTAGCCGAATTAGACTTACAACGCCAACAACAATTATTAGTTACGATTCAAGAGCGTTTTCAAACCTTAATTACCACCACCCATCTTCAGGGATTCGCTCCCGAATGGTTACAGCACGCCCAAATCCTCGTGGTTAAAGCCGGTCAAATTAGTCGAGAAGAGCTTTCCTTTTAAGCTATCCCTGGCTCAATTTTCGCTGTAGATTGTCGCGGAAAATGAACCCAAATAAAATAAAACTTAACAATTTTTTCCCTAGTAGTCCTAAAAAAGACTGCTAGATTGAGGGACATAGGGGCTGGCCTGCCTATCCTTGCTTGCGAGAGAGTCCTGGCTTTTGGCTCTGACCTTAACCCTTTTCGTAAATGTTTGATGGATATGACCCATTTTCCCTGGCTCACAACAGCGATATTATTTCCCATTGTCGCGGCCCTGTTTTTACCGATTATCCCGGACAAGGACGGCAAAACCGTTAGATGGTATGCCCTCGTTGTGGGTTTGATTGACTTTGTGATTCTGGTCTATGCCTTTTATAGCGGTTATGACCTGAGTAACCCCAATCTGCAACTGGTGGAAAGTTATACCTGGCTTCCCCAAATTGATCTGAAGTGGTCGGTGGGAGCCGATGGTCTTTCGATGCCGTTGATTTTGTTGACGGGTTTTATTACCACGTTGGCGATTATGGCGGCTTGGCCGGTCACCCTGAAACCCAAACTGTTCTATTTCCTGATGTTGGCCATGTACGGCGGCCAAATTGCGGTGTTTGCGGTACAGGATATGTTGCTCTTTTTCCTGGTTTGGGAATTGGAGTTGGTGCCGGTTTACCTGATTTTGTCTATTTGGGGCGGCAAACGTCGTCTCTACGCGGCCACGAAGTTTATTCTCTACACGGCGGGCGGTTCGTTGTTTATCCTGCTGGGGGCTTTAACCATGGCCTTTTATGGGGATACCACGACTTTTGATATGTCGGCGATCGCCGCTAAACATTTCCCGTTAAATCTTCAGTTATTGCTCTATGCCGGCTTTTTGATTGCCTACGGGGTGAAATTGCCCATTTTTCCTTTACATACCTGGTTACCCGATGCCCATGGGGAAGCGACAGCCCCGGCCCATATGTTACTGGCGGGAATTTTATTAAAAATGGGAGGATATGCCCTGATTCGGATGAATTTAGGAATGTTACCCGATGCCCACGCGATTTTTGCCCCGGTACTCGTGATTTTAGGGGTGGTGAATATTATCTATGCGGCTCTCACCTCCTTTGCCCAACGCAATTTAAAACGCAAGATTGCCTATTCTTCCATTTCCCACATGGGGTTTGTCTTGATTGGCATTGCTTCGTTTACTGACCTGGGATTAAGTGGGGCCATGCTCCAGATGATTTCCCATGGTTTAATCGGGGCGAGCCTGTTCTTTATGGTGGGTTGTACCTACGATCGCACCCATACCCTAATGTTGGATGAGATGGGCGGTGTGGGCCAAAAGATGAAAAAAGTCTTTGCCATGTGGACAGCCTGTTCTTTAGCTTCGTTGGCGTTACCAGGCATGAGTGGTTTTGTCGCAGAATTGATGGTTTTTGTCGGTTTTGCCACCAGTGATGCCTACAATTTGGTGTTCCGTAGCATTATTGTCGTTTTGATGGGAGTAGGGGTTATTTTAACGCCCATTTATCTGCTGTCCATGTTACGCGAAATGTTATACGGCCCCGAAAACGAGGAGTTAACCAGTCATCATCCCTTAATTGATGCGGAACCCCGTGAAGTGTTTATCATTGGTTGTTTATTGGTTCCGATTATTGGCATCGGCTTTTATCCCAAGTTAGTGACCCAAATCTATGATGCGAGTACCCAACAGTTAACCGCTTTATTGCGGCGATCAGTGCCCAGTTTAACGGAAACGGCCCATTTGCCTGCGGTGGAAACGGTAGCTTTACGCGCCCCTGAAATTGGGTCTTAATCCTTCAGATAACGCGAGGGTAGGTTAATCAATCTGCCCTTTTTTTTGATTTAATAACCAAGCTATCAACCAAGAATTATACGTCTGCCAGTCTCGTCATTAAAGCAATAAAGCGATCACCTTGACTAACACAGCCAGAAATCCTGAAGCATTTCACAATCCAAACGCCATCTTCATCTCAATCAATGGTGACATTCAATTGCATTACTCAGTCCTTGTCAAACAAATTCAGTACACAAATTTAACGAACAAAGTGAGTACGCAGGCAATTGTCTTCCGACGTAAAACGGTTCAAAATACAGTTCTTAATTAAGGGACTTGACAACTATCATAAAAATGAATATGCTGAATATGTCAGTATATTTTACTGGAATTATTGCTCAGGACTTAACCGATTATCTTCTGGGCTTGTTATCATACTTATTTAACATAACGAATCAAAAGGGGCAAAATCCATGCTTGCTCAAACTTCTGACAAATCTAATCGTGCAAAGATCAGATTAACAGTTGACGTTTCACCTGAACTCAACCAAACTCTTGATCAGTTAGCGGAGGATGCCCATCTCACCAAGAGTGAGATTTTGCGTCGTGCTATTGCCCTTATGAAAGTGGCCGCCCAAGCCCATGAAAAAGGACAAAAATTGGCTTTGATCGCTCAAGATCAACAAGCAATGACAGAAATTGTAGGTATTTAATAAAATATGAAAGGCTTCTTGATATTAGGTTCAAGGGGCTTTTTTCTTGTTAAAATATAAGAAAATATTATAAAATTAACAAAGGATATTTATGACTTTTTCGGAGCCAGTTTCCCAAGATTCCTATATTTCTAGCTCTACTCTTACAGACATTTGTAAAGCAAAGCGATATTCTTGTTACAAATTTAAGCTTCCAACTGTAGATGAGATTCTCTGCAGTAATGAGATTTTTGATGTTGGTGAGCAAGAATTTTTACATTGTTATTTAGACTACGAAGTTTTTCTTGCTGAGTTTGAGTTAGAAGAAATCTCTAAATTGGAGAAAATTCCTATAACTCAGGTATTAGAAAATGCAGTAGCATTACTTGAAATAGTGAAGAAGGCAAAACGTCACCATCAAGACTTGGTACTTGTTGATAATTTAAATAATATTAATCCTATCAAAATTTAGAAAATAAAAAATTTTTTCTGTGTGAGTCCCAAATAATGACCAATCCGTCTTTCCCACCCAATAATCAGCCTCAGCAAAACTCAATTATTGATCTCAATCAAATTGCAAACCAGAGTAACTTAGAAGTTGATCTAAAAATTAAAACCTCTAAAGGTCGTTCTGATAAAATTACTGAGTTTTTTCTTCTTGTTGTTATATCTGCAATCCTTTTAATGACCATTTTTTACTGTTTTCAAATTTTAACCTCTCTCCAAAGCTCTCCTGAAGATAAGAAGAATGCCCAATCAACCATTACCCTAATCATTGGTAGTGCAATCGGCTTTTTTGCTGGAAGAACAACGGCTAATAAAAACTAATTTGTTTAAATAAATTAACATTTATCACCCCTTGATTTTACGGTAATGGTCAACGGCGATCGCCTTTATCGGGAAAACGTCTCAATTTGCTATAATCCTTCGTAACTCGACATTGCGTCCCTACTTCCCCCGTTTTGGCCATAGTTATGGATTTTGAGCGAAGGACATTTTTACAGGGATTACTGACCCTGGGCTTAAATCAGTTTAGCTCAATGTTTCGTTCCGGCAAAAATCTGGCAACCTACCAACAGGCTTTAGCCGCGAATACTC
>JAYKIP010000259.1:0-5828 GCA_035286205.1 Merismopediaceae cyanobacterium | reverse complement strand
ACTTTTCAAGTAGAAATTGCCGGTCAAAAGACCCAATGGCGTTATGAAACCTATGACTTAAATCCTAACGGTAGTCGGGGCAAATTACAGAAGACTTTTCCCTTTTATGATCCCCGTAAACGTCCCTGGTATCAAACGGCAATTCAAAAAAAGCAAGCCACCTGGACACCCGTTTATCTCTGGTTTGATCAATCTCAATTAGCCCTTGATGCCGTTTTACCGGTTTATAATGCCCAGGGGCAATTATTAGGGGTCGCCGATACCCCGTTACCCTTAGCCCAAATTAGCCAATTTTTGCAACAGACCAGTCCCATACAGGGCAGTAAAAGTTTTATTGTGGAGCGTTCCGGGGACTTGATTGCCAGTTCTACCCCAGAGACATTTCTGCGCCGGGAAGGCCAAACGGTAAAGCGTCTGCAAGCCCAGAACTACGGCGATCGCCATTTAGCCTTAGCCAGTCGTGTTTTGTCCCCAAAATGGTTAGGCAATCTCCAAGCAAACTATCCCCAATCTTTCACCATTAGGGATAATCATCAACGTTTTTTTGTCTATGTTTTTACCTTTCAGCATGGCACAGCGATTGATTGGTTAGTCTATTTAATGGTGCCGGAAACCGCTTTTATTCAGCCCTTTCAAGAAATGAACCATTGGATTATGATGGCGACAGTCTTAATTCTTGGCTTGGGCATTCTGTTAAGTTTATTCTTAACCCGGTGGATCGCCACTCCCATTTTAGAAATTCATCAGGCTAGTTTGGCGATCGCCTCTGGTAATTGGCATCGAAAAGTGAAAGTTTCATCCAGTCAGGAATTAAATAATTTGGCTCAGGCTTTTAACCAAATGGCGGAGCAATTAAAACAAGCCTTTGCGGGGCTAGAGCATGAAATCTCCCATGATCATTTGACCCAACTGCCTAACCGCAACTATCTCAATCAATTCATGGCCAAGCTGTTCCAGGAAATCCCCACGTCAGATCATTCGGAATGGGCTGTAATCTTTATAGATATTGATGATTTTAAATTAATTAATGATAGTTTAGGACATTTAGAAGGAGATGAATTACTCAAACAAGCCAGCCATCGCCTACGCACTTGCCTCTCGCCCGACAATCTCCTCGCCCGGTTTGGGGGAGATGAATTTGTCATGATTTTGAAGAAAATTAAAAGTCATTCAGAGGTTATCCAGATCGTTGAACGGGTGATCAATCAATTTCGTTATCCCTTCCATCTGGAGAATCATCAAGTGAGCATTAATATTAGTTTGGGGATCACCTTTAGTTCCCTCGGCTATGACCATCCTCAAGAATTATTACGGGATGCCAGTATTGCCCTCTTTCAGGCAAAAAAAGCGGGAAAAAATGGCTATCAAATTATGACCCCAGCTATGCAATATCCTGCCATTCAGCGTTTGCAAATGAAAACCGAGTTACAGGAAGCCCTCAAACAGCAACAGTTTTGTCTCTATTTTCAACCATTAATTAATCTATACACCCAGCAATTAGTGGGTTTTGAAACCTTAATTCGGTGGCGGCATCCGGAACGGGGGTTAGTGTCTCCCCAGGAATTTATTCCCCTAGCTGAAGAAACGGGGCTGATTGAATGGATCGATCTGTGGGTACTCAATGCGGCCTGTCAACAAATTGAGCAATGGCAAGAGGTTTTAGACATCACTGACCCGCTTTTTTTAACCTTTAATTTTTCACCATTAGCCTTAAAAAACCCTGAAATTGCCACAAAAATTGCTAATATTCTTCAGCATTATCACTTACCCCACTGGCGGCTGAAACTGGAAATTACCGAGAGTAATTTTGTTAATAATTTGGAAGACGAACGCACACTGTATGATCTGCAATCTTTAGGGTTAGAATTTTGTTTAGATGATTTTGGTACCGGCTATTCTTCCCTCAGTCGTCTGCAATGTTTGCCCATTCAAACCCTGAAAATAGACCGCTCCTTTATCCATCGGTTAGACCCCCAACAATCCGATATGAAACATGGTTTAGCGGTGGTCAAAACCATTATCCATTTGGCTCACGATTTACGCATGACCGTTGTGGCGGAAGGGATTGAAAAAGCCTTTCAGGTCAAACAATTACAGGAACTTGGCTGTGATTACGGTCAGGGTTACTATTTTGCTCGTCCCCTACCGGTTCAGGATGCGACGAAACTTTTATATCACCGTTTTTCCCCCAAACCCTTTATACAATCTTCCTTCTTTTGTGCCTATCCTAACGGTAGATAAAAACGAAATTCACTGCCCTTTCCTAATTCGCTTGTCACTTCGATTTTCCCCCCCTGAAGTTCTACTAATTGCCGAGTGATAGCTAACCCAATCCCAGTTCCCCCGGAATACCGCGATCGCGATTTATCGGCCCGCCAAAACCGTTCAAAAATCCAGGGTAAATCCTCCGCACTAATGCCCATTCCGGTATCTTTAACGGCAATCCAAACCTGTTTTTTATCCCGCCAAGCTTTGAGTATAATGGAGCCTTTTTCGGTGTAGCGAATGGCATTGCCTAATAAATTAATTAAAATCTGTTCCGTGCGATCGCGATCGGCAAACACCCAGGGTAAATCCCTGGGACATTCGAGAGTTAAGGTCGGCCCTTCTTCGAGTAATTGATCCTGAAATTTTTCCACCAAATTTTTCATCAAGGGATAAAGATCCAAGGCTTGACGATTAATGGATAAATAACCGGCCTCAGCCTTAGAGAGTTCCTGCAAATCAACCGTTAACCGCTCCAGGCGACGGGTTTCCTGTACCAATCGTTCAAATAAAGCTGGAGAAGGCTCAATTTGTTGATCCGCTAACTCCTCTAGGTAGCCTCGCACAACGGTTAAGGGCGATCGCAGTTCGTGGGTCAGGTCACTAATTAATTCCCGTCGTCGTTTTTCCACATTTTCTAAGCTGGCCGCCATCCGATTAAAACTATAACTTAATTCCTGAAGTTCGGGAATGGCACTATCGGGCATTCTTTCTTGAAGATTTCCTTTGCCTAATTTGTGGGTCACTTCCTTCATTTGGTTGAGAGGTTTCATAATTCTTTCCGCCGCTAAATAGCTTAAGCCGCCCGCCGCACTAGCCCCGAAAATAATCGCCCAAACCGCACTACTATTCCAGGCAGTTTCAAAGCCATTCACTAAATAGGTTCGTGCCGATCGCATCGTTAAGAAACCCCGATTTTCCAACTCCTCTAGGCGTAAAATAAACATTCTTGGCGATGACAATTTTGCCAGTAAAACAAAACTGCTTAACCCCACTAACATTACGAGAAAATGGGATAAAAAAAGACGGGTTCCTAAACTGAGTTTGGGATGTGGCATAATCAAAAAATCTCCCTCCAATCTCCTTACCCAACCATGTTAAATCATTTTATTCCGTCCCACCGCTTTTATGCTTACTTAACCTGGCCAGATATTCAAACCTTACCGGACAAAGCCAATACCGTGATTATTCAACCCATCGGGGCGATCGAACAACATGGCCCCCATTTACCCTTAATCGTAGATGCGGCTCTCACCGTTGGCGTTTTAGGTCAGGCTTTGACCCATTTATCTTTAGAAATTCCGGCCTATAGTTTACCCTGTTTATATTACGGCAAATCCAATGAACATGATGGTTTTCCGGGGACAATTACCCTTTCGGCCCAGACCCTTTTAACCCTATTAATGGAAATTGGAGAGAGTCTTTATCGGTCGGGATTTCGCAAATGGATGCTCCTCAATGGCCATGGGGGACAACCCCAGGTGTTAGAAATGGTGGCGCGGGATCTCCATCAAAAATATCCGGATTTTTGGGTTTTTCCCTTTTTTCTCTGGCGAGTTCCCTTTGATCAAACCTTATTTTCCCCCCAGGAATTATCCCAAGGCATTCATGCGGGAGACGGAGAAACCAGTTTGATGTTGGCGTTATTGCCCGATCAAGTCAACATGAGTCAGGCGATCGCCGAATATCCCCCGGCTTTACCCTCGGACAGTTGGTTATCTTTAGAAGGAGCTTTTCCTTACTCCTGGTTAACGCGAGAAATTAGTCAGAGTGGAGTGATTGGCGATCCCACTACAGCAACCCCGGAAAAAGGCGATCGCCTCTTACAATCGTTATCCCAGGGTTGGCAACGGGTCATTCAGGAGGTTTATGAATTTCAGGCTCCTCAAATCTCGCAGAACGTTAAAGATTAGACTCTATTTTAATTTTTAGAATGGGTAATTGGTTTTTTCTCCACTGAAATTAATCAGAAATCTCTCATATTTATTCATTCATCATGGAACAGAAATTTATCTACTAGAATTAAGAGAATTTTTTGTGGGACAGGCATCTTGCCTGAGCAAACCTGATATACTTTCCATCAATCATGATCAACCATCAGCCAGTTTTTAAGGAGTCAAGGCATTGGCTAGAGTTCGTGTCCGTCAGCACGTCAATCCCCTGAGTCAAAAATATCAACAGGAGATGGAACTGCCTCCCCTGGTCAAAATCTATGAAAAACCAACTCAGCCCCTCCATTTAGATATTGGTTGTGCGCGGGGCAAATTTTTATTGCAGATGGCCCAAGCCCATCCCGATTGGAATTTTTTAGGCATTGAAATTCGAGAACCGTTAGTCATAGAAGCCAATGAACAGGTGCAGTTTATCGGTTTAAAAAATTTACACTTTTGTTTTGGTAATATCAATATTCATCCCTTCAAAGTATTATCTCCTCTCGCCCCTTACCTCAGTCGGGTTTCCATTCAATTTCCCGATCCCTGGTTCAAAGTCCGTCACCAAAAACGCCGCGTCGTTCAACCCGCATTAGTGCAGGCTTTAGCCCAGGTATTAAACATTAACGATCAGGTTTTTTTACAGTCCGATGTGGAATTAGTGGCCCAGGAAATGGGCGATCGCTTCTTAGAAAATTCCCATTTTCAATCCCTCGGCGGAGAATCCTGGTTAAGCACCAATCCCCTAGGAATCGCTACGGAACGGGAAATCGCCTGTGGTAAATTAAATCGCCCGGTTTATCGGTTGTTATTGACCAAAGTTAAAGATCCTCAATCTCGATCAGCTTAAGCCGTGATCCTTGACCCCGCAAAATCCGGATCGCTTGCTGAGGAACCCCAAAGGTTTTAGCCAATACAGCAATCAGTTCTTGATTCGCTTTGCCCTCCACCGGTGGCGACTTAAGCCAAACCACCAGACTGCCATCCGCCTGGGGAATCACCTGGGTTTGTTTCGCATTCGGCTTGACCTTAACCTGTTTTTTCATCACTTACCCTTTGATTCCCTCAGTTTGTCCCGATGTCCCTAGTCACCCGTCCCCGAAAACTATACAATCGGAATGACCGGAGCTAACCCAGCCGACTTCCGCCAATGGGTCTGTTCTCAATGTCTTGATTATCGCCTGTGTTTAGGAGAAATTTACATGAAAATTCTGTCTCGTTTTTTGGTTGTACTAGCGTTGCTCATCAGTTGTGTCAGCTTTTTAGCTCCTGCCCAAGCCCTGACCCTACCCCAGGGACAACTCATTTTAGCAGAGGCCCGTGCGAATGCCGTTGATAGCAAATTGACCACAGAATTTGGGGCCAAAATTGATTTAAATAATAGTGATATTCGAGATTTTCGTGAATTACGTGGTTTTTATCCTAACTTAGCCACCAAGATTATTCAAAATGCCCCCTACGACCAAGTAGATGAAGTGTTGAATATTCCCGGTTTAAGTGAAGCCCAACAATCTCGCTTACAAGCCAATTTGGATCGCTTTACCGTAACCGAACCGGCTCCGGAACTCATCGAAGGGGATGACCGCATTAATCCCGGCGTTTACTAAATCCATTTTACGGTTAAACCTCGTC
>JAYKIP010000258.1:0-4681 GCA_035286205.1 Merismopediaceae cyanobacterium | reverse complement strand
CGCCTAAGTTCCTGAGAAAAGATTTAGATCCGACCGCGTAACATCATGGCCATTTCATTGGGAACGGGAGCCAATTCCAGGGCCGTTTCTTCCGTAATCCGACCTTCCTGATACAGATTAAAGAGGGATTGGTTGGCGGTAATCATGCCATCGTATTCCCCATCTCTCATTAATTCTGCAATTTCTTCATATTTGCCCTGACGAACATAGTCTTTGACGGTTTCGGTATTGATCAGGATGTCGTGGAAGCCCGCCCGTTTGCCATCCGTTGTCCGACATAACCCCTGGGCAACGATCGCCACCAAGGATTCCGCGATCGCCGTCCGCATGGCCGGTTGCTCTTCGGCAGTATAGAGGGTCAAAACCCGCTCTAGGGTTTTAATCGCGCTGTTGGTGTGCAGGGTTCCCATGACTAAGTGACCTGTTTGGGCGGCCTTGAGGGCGGTATTGACCGTTTCTTTGTCCCGCATTTCCCCCACCAGAATGATGTCCGGGTCTTCCCGTAACGCCGCTTTCAGCGCATTGTCAAATTTGTGAGTGTGCATTCCGACTTCCCGTTGTTTCACCAGCGATCGCCGACTTTGATGCACAAATTCAATCGGGTCTTCAATGGTAATAATATGTTTGGCGTGTTCCTTGTTGATGTAGTCCACCATCGCCGCCATCGTCGTAGATTTCCCTGAACCCGTTGGCCCCGTCACCAGAATGAGACCTTTATGGGCATCGGACACCGTGCGTAGAATATCCGGCAAGCGCAACTGCTCCATCGTCAAAATTTTCAGGGGAATCAAACGCAAGACCATCGCCGGGCCCCGCAAACTGCCAAAAATATTGATCCGCACCCTGGCGAAGTCGTATTGGGTCGCCCCGTCAAACTCTAAATCCCGTTGGAAGCGTTGGATCTCATCCTCGCTCATAATTTCCCGCATCCAACTCATAAAGGTCGCCAGATCAACTTCCGGATAATTCAACACCATCATTTCCCCGCGATCGCGCATCCGGGGAGCCTCACCTACGCCTAAATGCACGTCAGAATAGCCCTCTTCAAAGGCCATCTGGATCAGCTGGGCCAAGCTCGGTTGGTCAGGGGAACGGCCAGTGGTTGGGGGAGCCGCCGCTCTTTGGGCAGGAGGAGGGGGAGCCGCTGGAGCCGGAGCCGGCGATCGCTGGGGCGACATGGTGGGGGGGGCCGCCATAAATTGAGTGGAATCCGCCAAACTTTCTGAGCGTTCCGAGAGAGGGGGAACCGGCAGAGGAGGCAGAGGAGGAACAGAAGGACGAGAAGATTGAACCATAGCAATACTCGGCCAAGGGCCGCGAACGTGTGATTAAGGCAAGAGAATCTCTATTAGCATAGGACGATTTTTGATCGCGCTAACGTTAATCATTCCCAAAAGCGACCGTTCTGTAACCCGATTTCCGCTACAGGAGTCGCCCTGAAAGCTGAGAGATTATGAAGGAAAATGTAAAGAAATATTAAGCGGTCTCATTAATCCACTCGGTAGCCCAAGGGAGGCGATGAGGGCAGGGAATCGGTGGAGAGGGGATCACTGAAAAACCCCTTGATTTTGTTGACTTACAGCCCTAAAACCATTTGTGCCTAAACCCCAGAAAATGACAACAGATTTCGAGAGAAAATCCCTGGGTCTGTCAAGCCCTAAAGGTTAATTTATGTTACGAAATGCTCATTTTCCCCAAAACCTTCCTATACTGGGAACTACGCAATTCCCAGGGGCACTGGTGAAGGGCGTTCAGGTTGTTGTTATTGTTGTTGCGGAGCAAATCTATGGAATTATCAGCACGGGAAGGCTGGGGCGGAAGCATGGCTTCTTTGGCAATCCTCAAAAGTTTTGTGGTTTGGACATTTACCTTAACCGTTTGTTGGTTAGTGGTTGGGTTTCCCCTCATTGTCTTGATGGCTACGGTGGGCGTTTTGGCGACGGTGGTGTTACAGGCAGTATTGCCCATGAGTGCGGTACTGTTGGTGGCCAGTAGTTTATTGGGCAGTAATCTCCTGTTGGTAATCCTTAGTGCGGGTCTGTTAACCCTAAAGGGGATTCATCCTCAGGATGTGCAATGGCTCAGTTGGCTCCATGGCGAAGGCACTCCCCATCACAAATCTGTTTATGCGTCTTGTCCTTTAACCTGTGGAATGCTTTCCTAGGGGTAATGGTTGTTGCAAGCAAGAGAGAGAATACGGCCAGGGTTCCCTGGCTTTTTTATTGGCTGTGGTTGTTCCCTGAAAAGCGCAAAAATTGGTTACAATCGAGGCGACTTGGGTCTTTTCCTTTTTTTTGCTGATGGCTCGTAAATCCTCCCGTTATACTCCACCCCGTTCCTATCCACCAGAGAGGGATTATCCTTCGGGCAATAAGTTTAATTTGAATTACGGCACGATCGCCCTATTTGGGGGAATTTTCGTGTTAGGGGTTGCGGTAGGTCTAGGGTTCAGTACAACCAATGGGGATTCTCAGAATATGGTGTCGCGGGAAGGGATTGACCGGAGTGCGCCCAATGCAGAATTGTGTGTGCAGTTTGGGGCTAGTGCGATCGTGACGGATATGCGGGTCTTTATTACTTTGAATCCGTTTAATGTATATGTGACGCAACCGGTGATGCAGCCGGGCTGTGTGATACGCAAGAATAACTGGGCGTTATTGGAGCAACGTAATTTAGTAGATGGTCAACAGGTCAATGATTGCAAAAATCGCATGAATACTTTTGGCTTTACGGGGCCGTTGGAAGGCAAACCGAAAATTGATTGTATTTATCAAAATGAAGCGGCGGGCAATCTTTTTGTGAATCAACCGGGGACGGTGGGGCCACGACCCGAAACTGACCAATTTTAGCAAGAGAGCCTGTTTGATTTTCTGAAGATTTCCTAGGCTTGATATTCTGGAGAGATGATCCACACTTTATCCCCTGATTTAGTTAACCTCATTGCCGCAGGGGAAATTATTGATTCCTTTTTGGCCGTTGTCCGAGAATTGGTGGAAAATGCCCTCGATGCCCAAGCTACCCATATTCATATTTATATTGATTGGGATAACTGGCAAATTCAAGTTCGGGATAATGGTCAGGGCATGACCTGGGACGATTTAAACCGTTGTGCTTTACCCCATAGCACCAGCAAAATTCAGTCCCTTGACGATTTTTTCGCCGTTCAAAGTTTAGGATTTCGTGGTCAAGCTCTCCACAGTTTATGTCAAGTTAGCCAGTTAACCATCGCCAGTTGTGTCGAGAATCAGGGCTATCAAGTGAGTTATGACTCCCAGGGACAAATCCAGCAATCTGAACCCAAGGCGATCGCCCAGGGAACCCTAGTCACCGTGAAAGCCCTCTTTGCCAACTTAGAACAACGAAGAAAAGCCCTACCCAGTAAAACCCAACAGGGAAAAGCCATTCAAACCTATTTACAAACCCTAGCTCTATGTTATCCCCAGATCACCTGGCAAGCCTGGCAAAACGATAAACCCTGGTTAAATTTCAGCCCGGCAAAAACACCCTTACAAATTTTTCCGCAAATTCTGAAAACCGCTAAACCCAGTGACTTTCAAGACTATCATCAAGCCCTGCAACCACCGATAATTCCCACCGAAACCGCCCATTTATCCCTGTATTTAGGATTACCCGATCGCCTCTCCCGCCACCGTCCCGACTGGGTAAAAATCGCCATCAATCATCGTCCCGTCCACTGTCCCGAATTAGAACAAACCCTCATCCAAGCCTGTTATCGTACCCTACCCCGCGATCGCTTTCCGGTGGCCTTTTTACATCTAACCGTGAGTCCCCATCACATTGACTGGAATCGCCATCCCGCCAAAACCGACATTTATTTACAGGCCCTAGATTTTTGGCAAGATTCTATCCGGCAAGCCGTTACCCACTGCTTACAATTTACCGAAGAAACCCAACCCCAACAACGGGTCACCCAACTGTTAAAAACCGCCGAAAAATCTCTACCCTATCAAGTTAATTCCCTCGAACAATCCCTCGAAAATCAAATTTTAGGAAGTCGTCCTCTTCAACCCCTAAAGGCGATCGGTCAAGTCAATCAAACCTATATTGTCGCAGAGCATGAAACCGGATGTTGGCTGATTGAACAGCACGTTGCCCAGGAGCGAGTTCTCTATGAACAATTACAGGAGCATTGGCGTTGTGTTTCCCTGGAAAAACCTCTGTTATTAAGCCATTTACAACCCCAACAAGTGGAACAATTACAACGGTTAGGGTTAGAGATTGAACCCTTTGGTGAAGAAATTTGGGCGGTTCGTTCTTTACCGGAACCCCTCTTACACCGCGAAGATCAACGGGAAGCCCTACTTGAATTAAGTATCGGGGGGGATCTCTCCACTGCTCAAGCGGCGATCGCCTGTCGCACCGCGATCAAAAATGGCACCGAATTAACCTTAACGGCCATGCAAACCCTTCTGGATCAATGGCAACAAACCCGCAATCCTCGCACCTGTCCCCATGGTCGTCCTATTTATCTCGCCCTCGAAGAAACGGCCTTGGCCCGCTTTTTCCGTCGTCAATGGCTCATCGGCAAATAAATGGCGAAGGGTTATAACCTCCTGTACAATCAGGATTATGGCTATTCTATTGGGCTTTTATCATGGCAGTCGCAATTGGTCAAATTATCACCCATGGAATTACTTTTGATGTAAAGAATTGGCAAAAC